>JANLRE010000066.1:0-1546 GCA_031368205.1 Fimbriiglobus sp.
GATGAAATAAGTAATCAGTGTCACCGCGTTGTCAGCCCCGTTTCTGTTGTCACGAGTTCGCCATGCGTCGATTGGTCATTGTCACGGTTTTGTTGGTTCTGCTTGCCTACCTCGCCACCGGGATTGCACAGGTCGGCCCGGATGAACGCGCCGTCGTGCGGCGGTTCGGGCGGGTGGTGGCGCGGCCCGGTCCGGGGTTGTGGATCGGGTTTCCGGCGGGGATTGATCGCGTCGATCGGGTGCAGGTGCGGACGGTTCGCCCATTGGTCGTGGGCTTTATTCCCGAAGCGGTGGAGGACTCGCAAGCCACCCCGCCGGGGCAATGGCTGACGGGTGACCAGAACTTGGTCAACGTGCGGCTGGTCCTTGAATATGCGGTCGATGACCGCGACGGTGCGCTCGAAAACTACGTCGTGAACAGCGATCAAGTCGATGCTCTGCTGACCCGTGAAAGCGAAGCCCTCACCGCCGAGTGGGTCGGGGCGCGCCCGGTGGATGAGGTGTTGCTGACGGGGCGTGCCGCCTTGCCCCGATGGATCATGCAACGTCTCCCGGATCGGTTAGTACAACATCGGATCGGGATCGGCGTGCAGCGGGTTAGCGTGGCGGAACTGGCGGCGCCGCAAGAAGTGCAAGAGGCGTTTGCGGCAGTCAATCAGGCCCAAACCGGCATCGTCACCCGCGAAAACCAAGCCCAACAAGAAGCCACCCAACGGCTACGCGATTCCGAATCGACCAAGTTCAAACTCGAACAACAGAGCCAGTCCTACCGCACCGACAAGCTCACCGTTGCGAAATCCGACGCTGAAGCGTTCACGAAACGCCTCGAACAATACCGCCGATTAAAAGCCACCAACCCCGACCTACTCACCGCCATCTGGTGGGACGAAATGGGCCGCACGTTCATCAGCATGAAGGGTCGCGGTCGGGTCGAACTACTGGATCAACACCTCGGCCCCAACGGCCTCGACATCACCCAATTCCTGCCCCCGAAACGGCGATGAGCGGTGAATGTTTGCACGACACGCATCGGGTTGTGCTATTGACTGACGTTCTAATCCAAAGCAATTTTATGTTGCATAATTGGCCAGTGTCATAAAAAAACAGTTGACAAATGCGACTATTAAAATGACTATTAAGTGAACGAAAAGCGTAAGAAGTGATATAGGATCAAGATGGGAACGCCTGTCAGAATTGTTGTTGGTGATTTCAGAAGCATCCCTGTCACCTCTACTGAAATGGTACAACAAAACACTGGACATCAGCAGAAATGGTGGAAGCCATAGCCAAAATAACTCAATAATAAATATAACCGCATGGTTGGTACCAACAAAAACCGCAGTGATATTTCCTACACAGTATACAACAACGATCGCAGTGAGCAGTCTATGGTAAATCATATTATAACCCGTAGTGTTGATGCTTTTTCGACAGGGATTGTCGCATAGCTACTTCCCCAGTTTCCCCAGCACGTTTTTCGTCACCTGCACCACAACCGCATCTCCTCCTCGTAGGCCGTGGCTCCAGTCGGTGCTGCCGACGGTGA
>JANLRE010000636.1:0-5759 GCA_031368205.1 Fimbriiglobus sp.
CGAGGTCGCAGCCCTTTTGCAGGGACGCCAGTTGCGTGCCCATCCGCGACCCGCCGTACACCGCCACGGTGCTGAAGCGTTTGCTCGGGGCGAGCTTCACCGCTTCGGTGGCCACTTGCATCGCCAGTTCCCGCGTCGGCAACATGATGAGGCCGATCGGCCCTTTCAACTTGTGCGGCCGCCAACGGTTCAAAAACGGGATGAGGAACGCCGCCGTCTTCCCGGTCCCGGTCTGGGCTTGGCCGATCACGTCCTTTCCCCGCATCGCCTTCGGGATGACCGCCGCTTGCACCGGCGTGGCAAACTTGTACCCGGCGAGATTGATCGCATCCATCAGTGGACGGATCAAATTCATCTCGGAGAACGCCGGGAGGGGGGCTTCGGGGTTGTCGGGTGCCGACGAAGAACTGTCGGCGACGGGCATGGCCTCTTCGCCACTCAATTCCGAACTCGAATCAGGGTTGACCGCAAACGCCATCGTGACCTTCGTGTGAAATGATCGGTGATCTTTGTGAACATCTTACAAAGCCGGGCAGTCGGGGGGAAGGGCCACCCGCCACCCGTCGCGGAACGGGTCTGGCGAAGTTTTCTGGCACTCAGCCATCAACGGGGTTTTCGGCCCTGAAAGGGTCGTTCCGTCAGCCCAGGGCCATGCCCTGGGACCGGGCTTGCCCGAAAAATTTGCCAGACCCCAAGAATCATACCGAGACGCCAAGAATGTCTAAGCGAGTCACGTCCGGAGCGGGCAGAAATTCGATGTCGCCGGTGGTCACGTCGTACATTGCGCCGACGACGGCGATTCGCCCATCCCGGACGAGACCTTGGATTGCTTGACTCCGTTGGCGAAGCAGTTCGACCGACCGGAACACGTTTCGTCGGGCTACGGTGTTGACGAGCGAATCCTTCTCGGCTGGTGGGAGTTGGTCGATACTTTGGGACTGGACGGGATCAATGGATTGGCGGATCTCGTCCACGATTGATTCGAGATGTTGGCAGCCCGTCGCCGTCGCCATCTGTTCCGTGGAACCGATCAGGTTGACGGCCGCCGTCACGGCGCCGCACTGGGTGTGTCCCATCACCAGGATCAACTTGGCGCCCGCCACGGCACAGGCGTACTCCACACTTCCCAACACTTTGTCACCCGTCACGTTCCCGGCAATCCGGACGCTGAAGATGTCGCCGACGCCCATGTCGAAGATTAACTCGGTCGGCGTGCGCGAGTCAATGCAACTCACCACTACGGCCAGCGGGTGTTGACCGCCGGCCGTAGCGCTGACCTGGCGGGCGAGGTCGCGCGTCAGCCGCCGCCCCGAGCGGAAACGCTCGTGACCGTCTTTCAAGATCTGGAGTGCCAGCTCCGGGGTCAGTGCGTCCTGAAGCTCGCGGGTGGAGTAGTCCACGTACTGAATTTGGTCGCCAAGCTCGTACTTGCTCCGGAACCCGAGCAAGCTCACCTCCACCCCGCGGGCCGGCCCTTCTTGTTCCTTAAAGTCGCGGATCAAGCCGAGGATGTCCGGGTCGATGTAATTGCTACTCCGCGCGTCGAGCAAAACGTGCCCCCCACGCGGCACCTCTTCCAGCGCCTTGCTTAACGCGGCCCGGTTCAGAAAGCTGACCTGGTTCGCCAGTTCGATGTGGACGACATCGCCGCCCAGGTGTTTCTCCACGATGCGGCGGACGGGGCGGCGCGCGTTGCTCCACAAGATGAACCCGATACTCACCGCCAACCCGGTCAAAACGCCGACCAGCAAATCGGTGAAAACGATGGCGACCACGGTTACTGCGAACGGGATGAACTGGTACCGTCCCTCGTTCCACATTTGCCGGATCAGCGACGGGTTGACCAGCTTGACGCCCGTGACTAACAGGATCGCCGCCAAGCACGACAGCGGGATTTTGTTCAGCCAAACCGGCAACAACACGACGCTGACCAACAACAGCACGCCGTGGACGATCGCCGACAGTTTTGTCCGACCGCCGGCATTAATGTTCACCGAACTACGGACGATAACCGACGTAATCGGTAGGCCACCGACTAAGCCCGAGAGCATGTTCCCAATGCCCTGTGCCACCAGTTCCCGACTCGGCGGCGAGGTCCGCTGCTGGGGGTCAATCTTATCTACTGCCTCCAGGTTGAGCAGCGTCTCCAGTGAGGCGACCGCCGCGATCGTTAGGGCGGCGATGTAGACCGCCGGGTTTAACCACTGGGAGAAGTCGGGCGACTCCAGGAGGCCGAAGAACCCACCCAGGCTATCGGCCACCGGCACCTGCACGAGGTGACTGGGCGCAATCGCCCACACCTCACCGAACTGGCGAAAGATCAAGCTTAGCCCGACGCCCAGGAACACCACCGCCAGGGGTGCGGGGACGGGGGAGTACTTCAGCCGCTTCCACCTACCCCACACGACCAGGAGCGCGATCGACAGGAGGCCGATCACCGCCGCACTGGGGTGGAGGTCGCTTAGCAATTCCCAGAGTTCGGAGAAGGTGTTCTGCTGGTCCGGTTGTTGGAAGGCCATATCTCCTTCCGGGTCGGCGTCGTGGCCCAGGACGTGAGGAATCTGTTTCAAGATCAGGATTACGCCAATTGCGGCCAGGAGACCTTTGATGACACCCGACGGAAAGAACGCCGCGATGAACCCGGCACGGGCGACCCCCAAGGCGATCTGGAATAGGCCCGCAATGACCACCGCCAACAGGAACCCTTGAAACCCAAGCTTATCAATCTGGGTCACCACGACCGCCGTCAACCCAGCCGCCGGGCCGCTAACGCTACTGTGCGACCCGCTCAAGATCCCCACCAGGATGCCGCCCACTATCCCGGCGATCACGCCCGATAGCAACGGCGCACCCGACGCCAACGCCACCCCCAGGCACAACGGAAGTGCCACGAGGAACACGACCAAGCCCGCCGTGAGGTCACGGGACAGGGTCGGTGGTAACAGAGAGTTCGCAAACTTCATGAGTGTCCATCCGTGCCGTTTAACCAATCCCTGCAAGCCGTGGGAATGCTATACTACAAACGGGTTGTTCTGAGCCTTCTCCAGCGAGAAAAAGTCCCGAAACATAGGCATCTATACGTATCAAAGTCTCAGAATCACCCGCTCGGGGCATATCAACCATTGCAGTTATTTCAGCGTAACCTTTTCACCTTCGCCGCCTCAACCGCGAATACCTGCTCCATACTAACCTGTACTAAAGTTGTGAACGCCCAGAGGCGGACTGGCATCAAACCACCTCCCTCATCGTGGATCGTCTTAGCACCGCCGGAGTACCTTACCGTTAATATGGTTGACGCCGTATCCTCAAAATCGGTCGGGTAATGGTTGTCCAACTCCAGCACTCGTAACTCGGTACAGACTTCGGCTAGTCGATCAAAAAGATAACGAGGGAATCGACCGTTTCGCAGTCCCAACGGCTCTATGTGCCACCGGCCCTCGTAATAGTAAGTGCCATAGCGGTAAGCAGTGAATCGGAACACCGGGCAAGGGCCAAAGCAAGGGCCGCGATCGAGTGTAATTTGCATGATGTCCAAAGGAATCATTCAACAGCCTCCTACTTCACTGCTCTAAACACTCGCTACTCCAGTTTCTGTTCCAACATCGTCACGCGGTCCTTGAGCTTGGCGATTTCGTCGAGGGCTTCTTGCAGTCTGATTTCGAGTGAGGACTGTGAGGAAGTTGTGCGGACGGGGGGATCGTCGTTGCCGGTGCCGGTGTGCTTGGTGCGTTCGCGGTCTAGCTCTTCGGGGGCGTGGAAGCCGTGCGTTACGATCGTGCCGCGACGGTCGGGCGGGGTGACGTAGACGACGAGGTTGCGGGCGGCGAGGGCTTTCAGCAGGGTGCGAAGCTCGTCCAGGTCGGCGATTTCTTCCATGCGGCTGGCACGGCCACGGAGGTCGCCTTCGGTTTGCGGGCCACGTAAGAGCAACTCCGCCAGGATCGCCATTTCAACCTTCGTGACCTTCCACAGTTCGTACAGCAGATGCCGCCAACGGTCCGCCCGGCTGCCGGTCATTTTGACGACGACGCCCTTTTTTTGCAGGCTGGCTAACGTCTCTTCGACATCGTCGTCATCGAGATCGTAGACCGGGTCGCGGTTCGATTTTTGATTGCACCCGGTGACGATCGAGTTCAACGTCATCGGGTACGCATCAGGCGACTTCGACGTTTTCTGCTTCTCGATTAACACCCCGAGAAGCCGACGTTCGTAGGGCGGGATCGGTTGCCAAGTGGGGGCATCCGGGGTGGGGTGATCGGACATCGTGTGGTTCCCTTGGGACAAACGGAATCGTCAATTTACGACCTCCGCCTCCGCAAGGGCATTCTTCATTTGGGAATCGCGGCCAGTAATTCGGCGACGCCGGGTCGATCGGTCGTGAGCCGGCTGCGATAGGCGTAGACGATTTCACCGCGTCGGTTCAGGATGAAATCCCCGCCGAGTTGCAACACGTCTTCGCCTTCATACGGTGTGCGGATTCGGGTGCCCAGCACGATTTGCTTGAGGTAGGCCGCGATGACCAGCGGATTGGCGAACGTCCACGGGTTGGCCCGCTCCAACCCGAACGCCAGGTAAACGGCCCGCTCCGGGTCGCCGACAACCGGGTACGGCTTCGGATAGTGTTTCAAAAACAGCGTCAGCATCGCGGGCTTCGCTTGGCTGACCACCAGCAGATTCGTGTGGCGTTCGCGGAACTGTTCGATGTGGGATTCCACCTCCCCGAGGTGGGCGACGCACGCCACTCAGGCGAGGTGACGCATGAAAACGATCAGCGTGTGATCGGCGACAAGTAGCGATGACAACGGGGTGACACTGCCATCGGCGTGGGACAGCGGCAGTGCGAGGTCGGACGGTTTCATGCGGCTTTTTTGCTCATCAGTTGGGAAAACACTTTGCGAATCTGCTCATGGCCATCGCGGATCAAGAAGTTGGAGTCGCGGTTCAACGTCTTGGTGCCGAGGATGAAGTACCCCGGTTCGTTCGTGGCAATTTTGCCGTCCGGTTCCTCGACACGCAGTTCCGAACAGACCGTGAGGTCTGCCCGGTAGCCCACGGTGGCAATGACCCGTTCCACGTCCCAGGTCATCGGCTTGCCGGCCACCCGAGCGCTAACGCGGAACCCCTTGTCCGGTCCGTGCGACAGGACTTCGTCAATTTGCGTTTGGGCGTGGTATTCGAGGTTGCCGTCACAGCGGGCCGCGAGGTTGTTCGCTCTCACCGCCAAGCGGTCACGCTCCTTTAACGGGTCGATCGCAATCCGTGGCAACGGCGCACTCCGGGTGCCGTGCGTCAACCAAATGATCCAGGTCGATTGGTGTTCATCCGCCAGTGTCACGAGATCGCAAACCGTCGTCGCGGCGGAGTACCCGCCGCCAATCACGACGATACTTTTCCCCGCGTAGGCCGCCTTCTTGGCGTTCAGCACGTCCTCCACCCAGTACGGCACGAGTTGCCGCGCGGCAATCTCGCCGACTGCCGGGATGCCACCGTCACCCACCCAGTTGGGCCGCGACAGTGTCCCGGTGCAATCGAGAATCACGTCCGCCGTTTCAAACCGTTCGACCCCTTTCGCGTCCCGAACGAGCAGGCGAAACGGCGGCAACGGCTTACGCGAATCCGGCGTGTCGGTCTTGCGCCAACCGCTGCGGCCGATCGACATCACCCGGCTCTCCGTGTGAATGCAATCGCGCAACGCCGCTGATTGAACCAGGGGTAAAAGGTAAGCATCCCGGTATTCCCGTCCCGTCAGTAGATCCGTG
>JANLRE010000654.1:0-5580 GCA_031368205.1 Fimbriiglobus sp.
GAGCGAGTCCAGGTTCGCCACCTTTTCGCCTTGCGGGTACAGCACCGTGCCGTCGCGGATGACGCGAATTCGGGCGCTGCGTTCGATCGTGCCACTCGTGACGTAGCACCCGGCGATCGTCCCCGTCTTCGAGATTTTGAACGTGTTCCGCACCACGGCGCGGCCGAGGTGGACCACTTCTTCGGTCGGCTTGAGGCGGCCTTCGAGCGCCGCCTTCACGTCGTCCACCAGGTTGTAAATGATCTGGTATTCGCGGATGTTAATGTCGCGGTTCTCGGCCAGGGCCAACGCCGCGTCGTCACTCGTGACGTTAAAGCCGACGATGAGCGTGTCTTCGGGCGAAGTCAGCGCGAGCGTCACGTCCGATTCGGTGATGGCACCGATGCCCGCGTGCAGCAACCGCACCGCCACTTCCTCGTGAACGAGCTTTTCGAGTTCCTTCTTGATGGCCTCGACCGAACCACGGGCTTCGGCCTTCAAGATCACCTTGAGTTCGCTGATCTTGACCTTGGCGTTCTGCTCCTTCAACTTGTCCAGGTTGGTCGCCTGGAACTTGAAGCGGTCCGCTTCGTTGCGGCGGTCCTTGCGCTTCTCGGCGATTTCGCGGGCGGTGGCAACGTCGTCCACGACGTAGAACGGGTCGTCGGCGTCCGGCACGTCGTCCAGGCCGATGAACTTGACCGGCGTACTAGGACCGGCCTCGTCGAGCGAGCGCCCGAGGTCGTCGTACATGGCTCGGACGCGGCCATACGTCGAACCGCACAGGACCGTATCGCCCTTGCGAAGGGTGCCGTTGCGGACCAGCAGCGTGGCCATGACGCCCTTGGATTCTTCCTTGTACGCTTCGAGACACGTGCCCGAACCGGGTTGGGTCGGGTCGGCCTTGAGGTCTTTCAGTTCAGCAAGCAACGCGATGCTGTCGAGGAGTTCGCCGATGCCGACGCCCGTGACGGCACTGGTGAAGATGACCGGCACTTCGCCGCCCATGTCTTCGGGAACGAGTTCGAGGTCGTACAGGCGGTTCTTGACCTTCTCCGGCTGGGCGCCGGGGAGATCGACTTTGTTAATCGCCACGATGATGTCCACGCCGGCGGCCTTGGCGTGGCTGACCGCTTCCTGCGTTTGCGGCATGATGCCGTCGGTGGCGGAAACGACGATCACGGCGATGTCCGTGACGTTCGCACCCCGCGCCCGCATCTTCGTGAAGGCTTCGTGACCCGGCGTGTCGAGGAAGGTCGTGAACTTGCCTTCCTTTTCCACCCGCCACGCCCGCAGCACTTGTGTGATGCCGCCGGTTTCGGTCGAGACCACGTCCGACGCCAGACCGTATTGTTGACGAATCTTGTCCAGCAATGACGTTTTGCCGTGGTCCACGTGGCCCATGATCGTGACGATCGGGGAGCGGTGAACTTGCTTCTCGGTGTCGCCCTTGCGGAACTCGTGGTCGCGGATCAAATCCTTTTCCGCATCGGCTTGCTTCTTCGGCACCAGCTCGATGTTCTTTTCGATCGCAATCAAACCCGCCGTGTCGAAATCGACCGGGGAGTTGATGGTGTACAACGACGTGGTCAGGTTCTTTAACTTGAGGATCAACTCGCCGACCTTCATCCCGATCGTTTCGGACATGGTCCGGACCGTGATCGGCAGGGCGATTTCGATCTTGCCGCCCGTGACGATCTTGGGTGGCTTGACGTGTTGCTTGCCGCGATGCTTCTTGATCCGGGATCCGAAGCTCGTGTCGATCGTATCGACCCGCCCGCCCGGCCCAATGATGATCGCGGTGCGGTTGGTGTTGGGTTGCCGTTCACGGCCCTTTTCTTGGCGCTTGGCGTGGCGTTGGTCCCGCCCAGGAACCGCCGCACCACCGGGGCCACCAGTCTTTTTGCGGTCGTCGTCTTCCGGACCGTTGGACCCGTCGGTGCCTTCACCGATCGGCGCGGGGAAACCGGGACGGGCTGCGGGCCGACCCGGCGCGCCGGGGACGGCGGGGCCTTTGTTCTGGACGGTCGGCGCGGGCGCGGTCGTCTGGTGATGAACGTCCGCGATGTTCATCTTGCTGCCGCGTTGCTGTTCAATTTGCCGAAGTCGCTGAATCTGCTCCGTACTCAGTTTAACGGTTTTCGGTGCGCCGGGGGCGCCGGGCTTGGGGGGATTCGGGCCGCCGGGTCGTTGGCCGGATCCCGGCGCGCCACCCGGCCCACCGGGGTTGCCTTGTCCGCCTTGGGGACGGCCAGCAAAGGAATGGCCACCCGGTCGCTGAGGCGGTCCGGGGTTCGGGGCCGGGCGTCCGGAGGGACCACCGGGGCCGGTTCGCGGGCCGGACGGCCCCATCGAATTTGGCCGCTGGCCACCCATATGCGGACCGGGACTGCGTTGCGGCATGGACCCACCCGATTGGGGTGGACGTGGGGCACCGAGGTTCGGCGGTGACGCAGATTGGCCGACGTTGTGTGCCACGGGCCGGGGTGGTGTGGCCGCAGGCGCAACAACCGCTGGTGCAGTCGTGACGGGGGCCACGGCCGCGATTGGCTGAGGCGGCACCGGCACTTCTGGCGTGGCTTCCACGACAGCAGGCGGTGTTACGGGTTTTACCGGCGTGAGGCTTGGCACAACGGGTCGAACCGGGGTCAAGGTCTGGGGCCGCGCGTTTAAGTTTTGCGGGCGCCCGACACCCGTGTTCGGGTTTTGCGAACGGTTCGGCAACCGGGGAACCAACGGGGTCGCTTCAGCCGACGGTTGCGGAAGGGATTCGGCTTCGGCCACGGTCTCAGGCACTTCCGGAACAACGTCCGCCACAACCGGGGCTTCGACTCGCGCAACGGGTGGGTGTTTGGCTGGCTTCGCAGGGTGGACTGCCGGCGTCACGTCGGGCGGTGTAGGAACTTCCGCGACCACTGGCACAACAACCGCGACGTGCGGAGCGTGTTCCGCAACCGGGGTCGTGACAACGGCAGGCATCGGCGTCGGTGCAACGACTACCGGCTTCGGCGGCAATGGCTTGGGCTTGGCGATCGTCGGAATTTTCGTGTCGATCTTGTTCGGAATTGATGGCTTACTGGACGGGGCGGCGGTCGCAGGCGTGCGCGCTTTTGGCCCTTTTTTGTGCCGATCTCGGACGGCATCCGCTTGATCGGGGTCAAGTGCCTTTAACTGGCTCGTGATTTGACTGTAGCCAAGCTCTTTGCAAAACTCGATTACGGTTTTGGAATCAATATCCAACTCGGTGGCCAGCGCATACACCCGCAGTTTTGCGGTGGCCTTGGCGTCCTTGGATTCTTTCGGCTCTTTAGTCTGCGACAAGCAAAGCTCCTTGGGATACTATCCCCACACCCCCCTTCTCACCCTTGTTCGGGTTGTGATGAGAGTGCTATGTATTCTAACGGTAAACCAGATTCTGAAAAGAGGGACGGTTACGGCGTTCATGCCGTCGGCCCTTGCGTCGTTACGTCGTTAGTCGGCGTTGTCATCTCGCCATCCTCTCCGGTTTGTTCGGCTTCATGGGTGACTGCTTCTTCAACAGCTTGGGTATCGGTCGGCATTCCCTCGTTCGACTCGGGGTGGCTCGGCGGAGCCTCCTGTACACTAGACACCGCGTCCGTTTCGACGCTCACTTCGGCGATTGCTTCGACTTCTTCTTCCGCATTTTGAGCAGATCGGGCTTCGGCGGCAGCGGCTTCGGCGTTGGCGGCTCGCTCTTCTTCGGCGGCACGATCCATATGATCGGCATATTCCTCAGCGTAGTCAAGCAGTTCGGTCGCTTGTTCTTCTGTCAACGTGGGGCAGAACTTTAACAATTCCTCGGCGTCAATGAAAGTTAACTCATTGTACGACAAAAACCCTTCCTCCACCATCGCCTGCACGTGTTCTTCCGCAATGTGGGGCAGTTGCCGGAACCACCGCTCGGCGCGTTCGAGCGCTTCGCCGAGTTCGTCGTGGGTCATGATCTCAATGTCCATGCCCACTAATTTTGACGCCAACCGGACGTTCTGGCCACGCCGACCGATGGCGAGTGAGAGTTGATCTTCGGTGACCAGCACAATCGCCCGACCCAGTCGCGGGTAGGTGAACACGTCGCTAATGTCGGCGGGGGACAACGCATTCGGCACGAGAATTTGCAGCGATTCGTTCCATCGCACAATGTCGATCCGTTCGCCGTTCAATTCTTCAATGATGTTCTTGATCCGACTGCCACGAACCCCGACACAGGCCCCGACACAATCGACTTTGGAGTCGATACTGGACACCGCGACTTTGGAGCGATACCCGGCTTCACGGGCAATCGCCCGGATGTCGATAGTGCGGTCGTCGATCTCAGGAATTTCTTCCAGAAATAGTGACTTCACAAAATCCGGGTGTGCCCGCGACAGGACGATTTTGACGCGATGCCCGGTTTTGCGCACCTCAAACACCACGGCCTTGACCCGCTCGCCGACGTGGTGGGTCTCACCGGGGATTTGCTCACTCCTGGGTAGCAGGGCTTCCGATTTACCCAACGACACGATTGCGGTCCCGGCATCGAGTCGCTGAATGGTCCCGACGATCAGCTCGCCCTTTTTCGTGTTGAACTCGTTGTAGACCGTGTCCGATTCGGCTTCACGGATCTTTTGAATCATCACCTGTTTAGCCGACTGGGCCGCGATCCGCCCGAGCATTTCGGGGTCCACTTCGTTCTCGCCGAATCGGGCAACGATGTCCCCAGTTGCCCGGTCAATGTGAACGTGAACGCCTTCCTCGACGGCAAAGTGTCGTTCGGCGGCCAGCTTGATGGCGGCTTCAATCCCGCCGAACACCACTTCGCGGGAGATTTTCTTTTCTTCCTGAATCTTGTCTACCAGTTCCAGCAACGCCTTGGACGCCAGTTTCTTCTTGTCTTCGACTTTAATGGGTTCGAGTTTGGCTTTGGCCATGTTGCCGTCTCCAGGTGCGGGCGTTCTTCGGTTATTTCCCGTGTCTTCGCAGTACGGGAAACGCTTAAATGATCCGTTGGCCGGTGAGACCATCGAACCAAAGACACTGTGCGGCGGGGATAAACCAATCCTTGGAAGCGCCGACCGGGGGCGGCGAATCGGACCGCCACTCGACGCGAACCCGCGACCGTTCGCGGGCTACCGTGAGCAACCATCCGCTGCCGACCGGTTCGGCCAAGACGACGGTCCACCCGACCAGTTTCGCACCCGGTGTGGACCCAGGTGGATTGGCGGGCGACACCATCAGGACGTCTTCGGGCCGGATGCCGAGCGTCAGACTCGGGTTCGATTGCGTCGTCAACCGGGACACGAGTTCCGCAGTTAAAGGCACAACAATCGAGCCCCATTCCGAAACGAAACCGTGTTCGGAATGATCGCCGCCACCGACACGACCGTCTATCAAACTCAACTGCCCCAGACAAAACGCCACAAATCGGTTGCTAGGGTGGTTCCGCAACTGCTCGGACGTACCAAGCTGTTGCAAGCGACCATCCCCCAGCACACCGACGCGGCGGCCTAGGGCCAGTGCGTCAGTCGGGTCGTGGGTGACAAATAACATTGTGGCGCGAGACGCGGCTTGGAGCAAGTGCAGATCGTGCCGAAATTCGGCGCG
>JANLRE010000072.1:0-3159 GCA_031368205.1 Fimbriiglobus sp.
GGAAAAGTGGGTCACGTTGAAAGAACGCGCGATCCGGGCAGGAGACATCAGTTTCCGCCGCCGACAGGAGATGATTGCGGAAGTCGCCGGTAGTACGACGTGGGCTTACGCCCCGATGTTTTACGAACCGGAGTACCACAAGGACGGCACGATTGCGACCATCAACCGCACCCGGACCGACGTGCCGTCGGAAATTACGTCGTGTACGATTACGACTGACCTCGAAGCGATCCCATTGCCAACCAAGCCGGTTGTGTCGTTCGTAAAGAC
This sequence comes from Fimbriiglobus sp., assembly GCA_031368205.1. Classification (GTDB taxonomy): domain Bacteria; phylum Planctomycetota; class Planctomycetia; order Gemmatales; family Gemmataceae; genus Fimbriiglobus. Next base: position 271 of record JANLRE010000072.1, read on the forward strand.
GCCGCACGACCGCATTGCCATCGAGATCATGCGCGGGTGCCCACACCAGTGCCGGTTCTGTCAATCGACTGTCATCAAGCGCCCGATGCGGTTCCGCACCGTCGAAACGATCGTGCAATCGGCACTCGAAAGCTACCGCAACACTGGCATGAACGAGATTAGCTTGCTGTCCCTTTCGACCAGCGATTACCCGCAGTTCGAGGAACTCATCAAGCGGATGTACGAGGTCTTCACCCCGTTGGGCGTGAACGTCTCGTTGCCCAGTTTGCGGATCAACCACCAACTGCGCACGCTGCCGGGGTTGGTGCAAGGCGTTCGCAAAGCCGGTCTGACGCTGGCGCCCGAAGTGGCCCGCGACGACATGCGCGAACAGATCCGCAAGAAGATCAAGAACGACGACCTGTACACCGGCTGCCGCGAGGCGTTCAAGAACGGCTGGCAAAAGGTGAAGCTCTACTTCCTGTGCGGCCTCCCCGGTGAGCGACCGGTGGACCTCGAAGGAATCGTTGAGATGGCCGACCACATCGCGCAGATCAGCAAAGAAGTGACGGGGCGGTACAAGGAAGTGACCGCGAGCGTGTCGAATTTCGTGCCGAAACCGCACACGCCGTACCAGTGGAACGGGATGCAAGACCGCGAATACTTTAAGTGGGCGGGGCACTACATCCGCTCCAAGTGCCGCCAACGCAGCGTGCGAATTCGCCAGCACGACATTGAAACCAGCTTGCTCGAAGGCATCCTGACCCGCGGTGATCGGCGGGTGGCAGCGGGGTTGTACGAAGCGTGGAAACGCGGAGCGCGGCTCGATAGCTGGCAAGAATGTTTCAAACCCGATCTGTGGTGGGGCGCGTTCCGCGATCTCGGCATCGACACCGCCTTCTACACCCACCGGCAACGCCCGACGGGTGAACGGTTACCGTGGGACCACGTCAACGTAAAAAAGGGCCGCGCGTACCTGGAGAAGGAACAAGAACGCAGCGTGATTCAACTCGGCGTCATGGCCGAAGCCGTCGGCAAAGAACCGTCGGGCTGCGGTGGGTAAATCAAGATATTAACCACGGAAAACACGGAATGAACGGAAGAAAACCAGAACAGAATTTTCAGTTGCTCCAGTGGGGAGTCGTACCAACTCGGCAGTCATTGGTTTTATTTCCGTGTGTTCCGTGTATTCCGTGGTGAAATTGATGGCTTCTCCGTTGAAATTACCACCCCGTGACGGGGCCTTTGTCGCCATCGACTTCGAGACGGCGGACCACGGCCCCGACAGTGCGTGTGCGGTCGGGTTGGTGCGAGTGGAAAACATGGAAGTGGTGCGCCGTGAGGTTGTGTTGATTCGACCGCCACGGCCGAGGATTCTATTCACCCACGTTCATGGCATCACATGGCAGATGGTGGCGAGCGCGCCGACGTTTGGCGAAGTGTGGCCATTAATTGACAACATTCTTGAAGGGGCGACCCACTTCACCGCCCACAACGCGACGTTCGATCGTCGGGTGTTGGAAGCCTGTTGCAAGACAGCGAACCTGCCGGTTCCGCCGTTGCCGTTCTTGTGCAGCGTTCACATTGCCCGCAAACGGTGGGGGTTGAAGCCGAACAACCTCCCGGCGGTGTGTCGCCGTCTCGGAATTGGTCTGATTCACCACGATGCCGGGTCCGACGCGGAAGCCTGTGCCCGGATCGTGATCGCGGCTGCGGTCCAAGATGCCGAACAACTCAACGGGGCTTCGTCGCCACATCCGCAGGCCAATCCAACTCCACGCCGGTTTTGATGAGCGACGCCTGGAAGTCGGCCAAGAGTTTAGCATCCGCCCGGACCTTCCGCGGCGGCAACTTCTTTGCCAAGCAATACGCGATGAGGTTGCCGACCGATTCGCCAATGTTCCACTCCACCGGGTGCAGCCGATAACAGCCGTTCGTGATGTGCGTGACCCCGAGATTCTTGCACGCCGGAAGTAAGTTTTCGATGCGTTGCGGGATCAGCGCACCGAGCGGAATTTGAAACGGCAGCGACGACACGTCAATGTAATTGTCACCACCTGACGACGGGTGCAGGTCGATGCGATAGCTACCTACGCCGACGGAGTCCGCGAACTTCTCCGCCGTGAATTCCCCCGCCTTTTTCCCGAGTGCCTTGGCCCGCGCGTCGGTGCCGACGTGGTTTTCCGTGACGGTGAACTCGGCCTTGATGCGGCGACTTTCGCGGATGTACGGGGCTTGCGCCACACCCGTTTCGGTGCCGAGGATGTCACTACGCAACCGCAAACCCTTCCAGCCCTGCTTGCCGTCGGCACGCGGCGCTTCGGTTTGCATCCAGTAGAATAGTGCCAAACTGAGGTCGATGCCACGATCGGAGTGCGTCCGGATTTCACCCTTCGGAAGGTCGATGAGGTTGCCAAGCCAGTAGTCGTTTTGCGGCCAGTTCACGAGGCACACGTCACCGGCATACGTGCCATCCGCGAAGTTCTTGCGGTCCACAATGCGGCGATACGTCCAGAGGTTCAACTTCCCCTTTTCGCTCGGTCCAGTCGGGTTGAAATCGACGGCCCGCACTTTGGACGTGTCGTTGTACTGCGTCACGTCCCACGACAGCAGTTTGCCCGGCCACGGCGGCGTCATCTTCGGGATGTAGTCGCGCCAGAAGGCGTAATCCTTCGGCTTGGCAATCGTGTGGTCTTCACCGTCCACATGGTCCATCGCAAAGCACCAAGTAAACGCCTGTTGGTTCGCGGGATTGGCGTGCGTCGGGGCGTGCGGTTCGTTGGTGTCCTTCTGGCTCTCGGCACCAATCACGTACTCGACTTTTGCCAACGGCAACAGGTCACCGAGTTCCGTGGCATCGATGAAATAGGGTGCGGTTAACGTGATTTCTGACGAATGCCCTGAAATGGA
>JANLRE010000710.1:0-2813 GCA_031368205.1 Fimbriiglobus sp.
GTGTTGGGTGCTCAGCCGTGAAGGGGCAGCAGCCGTGTAGGGGCCGCAGCCGTGAAGGGGCCGCAGCCGTGAAGGGGCAGCAGCCGTGAAGGGGCCGCAGCCGTGAAGGGGCCGCAGCCGTAATACGATAAAAAGATTAAAGAGCTACCGAAGCTCTGTCAACGTCAATTTCGCAAATCTGAGTTTTATTTTCTAAAACTCACGATGCCCTGGTTCGCGTGTCACGAAACTGGTTCGGGACGGACTGCCGAACTCATAGAACCCTCTGGGGAAGATGATAAACTTGACCACTAACACGCTCGCCGAATCCCTCCCGCACCCGACGTTCGACGCCGACCGCCGACCGCCGACTGCGGGAACTGGACCAACTGGCTTAACGTGGTGAAACCTAGAACCACCCCCTACCAACGCATCGAAGCTTCTTCATGACTACTTCCCGAACACGAATCCTGAACGCGGACGCCGATGGTGCGATTGCGGACGCGGCACGGCTGTTGCGAGACGGCAAGCTCGTCGCGTTCCCGACGGAAACGGTTTACGGGCTTGGGGCGAACGCCCTGGATGCGGACGCGGTCGCGCGGTTGTTTGCGGCGAAGGGGCGACCGAGTACGAACCCGTTGATCGTGCATATTTCCGCGGAATCGCAGGTGGGCCAAGTTGCGGCAACGTGGCCCGCCGTGGCCAGCAAACTCGCGGCGAAGTTTTGGCCGGGGCCGCTCACGCTGGTTGTGCCGAAGCACCCGGCGATCCCGGATTCGGTGACGGGCGGCGGTCCCACCGTGGCGGTGCGGTACCCGGCGCACCCGGTTGCCCAGGCCCTTCTGGTTGCGGTCGGTTTGCCGGTCGCGGCGCCGAGTGCCAACCGTTCCGGTGAACTGTCCCCGACAACGGCGAGCCATGTGGCGCGGAGTTTGGACGGCAGAATCGACCTGATTCTGGACGGTGGTCCTTGTTCCGGCGGCATTGAATCCACGGTCGTGGACATGAGCGGCCCGACGGTCCGGTTGCTGCGGCCGGGGTTGATTAGCGTGGCGGATTTGGAAGCCTTGGTCGGGCTAGTCGAACTCGGTTTGCCCACGACGCCAAAGAACGGCGCGATGCCATCGCCGGGGATGCTGACCAAACATTACGCCCCGCAAACACCGCTCGAAGTGGCTGACGGCGAAGGCGAGTTGGAGTTTCTGGCGAACCTGTACGAGACCGCCGGGTTGAAAGTGGCGCGCCTGAAGTTCGTTGGCGACCCGCAGGAAGTGGCGGCTCAACTGTACGCCGAATTGCACCGACTCGACGACGCGAAGTTTGACCGGATCATCGTGCAGCTTCCGCCCAACACGGACGACTGGCGAGCCGTCCGCGATCGGTTGACCCGCGCGGCGGCGGAATAGTTTACACGTAGTCAAGACGGTCCCGGCGATCGGTGAAGCGGACGGCGGTGACGATCTCGCGGGTATCGTTGAGCACCTGAAATTGGGCGAACCACGCGAACGCCCACCACAGGTAATAGCCGACCGTGATGAAGAGCATCGGCATCCAGATGATGCCGACGGCGAACAACGCGGCCACGCCGCCTTTCAACATCGGCCCGACGAACACCACCGCGAAGATGCGGTAAACGAACCGCATCCCGGCGTAGGCCAAGTCCGGGTCTTTCCCCGCCGTGGCGTACTGGTTGGTCAGGATTCCCAGCGTACACACTTTGGCGAACTCCAGGCACGCGGCGAGCAACAACACCACGAACAGCGTGGACCGCGCAGAGGTCGGGTACATCACGTAGAAGGGTAGGTCGGCCACAGTCGTGAGGTTGCAAATCGAGTTACTGACGAGCAAGTTCGAGAACACGTACACTTCATTCCCGTCGCGGTTGCCGAGCATATCAATGCCGAGGATCGGGAGTACCAACAGGGTGCCCACGCCGTTTAACAGCATGTGCCCGATGGTGAACACTAACCCGACTAGCGCCGTGCCCCGCATCGGTTTGGGTCCGGTTATGCAGATGCCGAACCCGGCGATCATGAGGCACCAGTGAACGAACTGCACCGCACCCGCCAGCATCATGAGCGGCAGAAACGGAACGGCCGTGAGCGCCGTCACGATGAAGAAGGTCGCCAAGATCACGGCGAAACTCGACGCGAGCGACCCGAACGCAAACAGACGCAAGCCGAGTTGCGCCTGCTGGCACTCTCCGGCCAACACCTGGAAGCGGTCCTCTTTTCGGTCTTCTTCGTCCTCAATGTCCGCCAGTTCGCGTTTGACGAGCCGTAACTTTTCATCTTCGTCCAACATCTCGGCGGAGGGGGCCGACTGGGCATACGGGTCTTCCACGACGAGCCGCGCCCGCTTCGGTGTGGCCTTGCTCTTCGCCGGACTGGCTACCGGTAACGGAGAAACGGGAACCGACTTGGCGGGGCGACCGAACGGCAACGGGATTGCGCGCGCCACCGGCGGAGGGGGCGGGGGTGGCTCGTCCGAGTCCAGTTCCAGAATCGCCCGGCACCCCGGACAACGAACCGTCGTGGCCCCGACCGGCAGGCGGAGCAACGCTTGGCAATTCGGACAAGGTACCGGTTCGGTCACAGTCATTCCTCCGGGGGCACAGGTGGCACCAACATATCATAACGGCCGCAACGAACTGTATCCCACCTTGTTTCGTGTCGTCGTTCGGTGCGGTTCCATTATTTGGCACTCAACCGCGAACGGTTTTTCGGCCCTGAAAGGGACGTTCTGTCAGCCCAGGGCCATGCCCTGGGGACCGGGCAATAATCGGGGTTTTATTCAATTCAGGACGGTTCATACCAAATGGTAACCAACCGAAC
>JANLRE010000712.1:0-1496 GCA_031368205.1 Fimbriiglobus sp.
CCCTGACCCGAACAAGTACCCGCCATGCGACTGCTGTTATGCCTTGTCAGCACAATGTGCTGCGTCCCAAACCTGTTCGCCACCGACCCGGCCTTTAAGCCACGAGTGGACGCGATCGAACAGGTGATCGACGGCGAAGTCAAGGATCTGTTGGCACTTTACACGCACCTCCACACCAATCCGGAACTGTCGCTGCAAGAAGAAAAGTCCGCCGCACGCATGGCACTAGAACTCAAGAAACTCGGCTTCGAGGTCACGCCGAAAGTGGGCGGGCATGGCGTCGTGGCTCTTTTCAAAAACGGTGCTGGCCCGATCGTGCTGGTTCGCGCCGACATGGACGCACTGCCGGTGACCGAGCAAACCGGCGTGTCGTATGCCAGCAAGGTCCGGGTCCGCGATCGGTTCGGCAACGATACCGGCGTGATGCACGCTTGCGGACATGATGTTCACATGACCTGTTGGGTCGGCACCGCACGGGTGTTGATTGCGAACAAAGACAAGTGGTCCGGCACGCTGATGTTCATCGCCCAACCGGCTGAAGAAATCGGCGTCGGTGCGCGGGCGATGTTGGAGGACGGCCTGTTCAAACGCTTTCCCAAGCCGGATTTCGCGCTCGCCTTGCACTGCGAAGCCCGGCTACCCGTCGGGCAAATTGCTTACTCCGAAGGTTTGGCGCTGGCCAACGTGGATACCGTCGATGTGATCGTCAAAGGCAAAGGTGGCCACGGCGCCGCCCCGCATACGACCGTGGACCCGATCGTGCTGGCCGCGAAAATCATCCTGGATTTGCAAACCATTGTCAGCCGTGAAGTGAACCCGACCGACCCCGCTGTGGTGACGGTCGGCAGCATCCACGGCGGCACGAAACACAACATCATCGGCAACGAGGTCAAGTTGCAAATCACCGTTCGCACCACGAAAGACAGTGTGCGCGATCACGTGTTGAAAGCCATCGACCGGAAGTGTAAAGCGGCGGCGATGAGTGCCAACGCCCCCGAACCCGAGTTCCGCGTCAACCTTGATGAGTACACCCCCGCCACCATTAACGACGTGAAATTGACTCGCCGGGTCATAGCCCAATTCCGCGAACTCCTCGGGGAAAGCAACGTCAAGGAACGGCCACCGATCATGGGCGGCGAAGACTTCGGGCGGTACGGCAAGGACGGCGTGCCGATTTGCATGTACTTCCTGGGCACCATCGCCCAAGACAAATTCGATGCATCATTCAAACCCGGTGCCGCACTCCTCCCCAGTATGCACTCCGACAGCTACGCCCCACTCCCCGAACCCAGCATCCGCCTCGGCGTGAAAACGTTGAGCTTGGCCGTGATGGAACTGGTCGGGAAAAAGTAAGGAATTGCCCGGCGAACGGCGTGACGTCAGTCCGCCGGTGTGCTCCGGCGTCAAACACCGCCGGACTGACCTCGCGCCGTTCGCCGGGTACAAGATCACTTGCTGCACGGCTTAACTCAACCTGATCCGCACGATTTTGCGGC
>JANLRE010000741.1:0-8461 GCA_031368205.1 Fimbriiglobus sp.
CGGTACGTCCATCTACGCGAGCTACACGCACATTCTGCGAGAGAACTACCACGCCGGAGCAACGCTAGCGGCGCCGTTCTTCCGCAGTCGCCTCGATCTCTCGGACACCTTCTTGGTGTCGGGCGTTTACAACTTCCCGCCACAATTTAGTGGGCCGTTGGTCAAAACTGTTCCGGACGACCTGAACCGCAATGGTGTTGCTGATCCCGGTGAAGGGGGGAACTTCTACGGGATTTGGAACGGGGCAAGTGTCATGGACATTCAGTTCAACCAGTGGTTCAACCAAGCTGAAATCGGCGTCCGAACGCCACTGTTCCAAACCGAGTATTCCCGAATCTACGGGCTAGCGGGGGGCCGCTTCGACGGGATTATGGAACGCTTCAAGTGGCGAACCGTGAGCTTCGACATCGAGGGCCAAGCCGGCCCGCGGGATGTGGCGAACTACACGAACACCCTCTCGCAACGAATGTACGGGCCGTTCATCGGTTGCGGCCACGAAGCGTATGTGGGCAAAGCGTTCGCCGTTAGCTTGGACGTGACCGCCGCCGCGCTGTTGAACATCATTAAGGAACGGGCGAAGTACAAACTCGGTACTGGCGAGATCGGCAACAAGACGTCACGCAACGAGTTCGGGATTGTCCCGTCGTTCACCGCGAACTTGAACCTGATGTGGTACCCGATCGAAGGGGTTCAGGCGCGGGTAGGGTATAACGCCTGGACATTCTTCAACACCAAGAACATGCACGACCCGATCGGGTTCAACTATAGTTCGCCGGACCCGGCTTACAACACCCAAGTGTTCCGCATCATTCACGGCGTGAACGTCGGGTTAGGGATCTTCTTCTAACCGGGCGCCTTATAAGCCAAGGCGGCCATGTTCCCCACGGGGACGGCCTCCGGGTTCGGTCAAACCCCGAACCCGGAGGCCACCTGGTTTGCCACAACCGCAACGAAATGACGACGACAACGGGTTGAACCGCAATTGCCCGATTGCCATGCTCTGAGGTCGGGCTACAATTCCATCCTATCCCGGCGGCCTTCAACGAGTGTTGAGCCGACCTTGTGGGTTGAATTGTGACCACCAGCCCGAGGAGCCAGTATGGCCGTTGGCCCGAGTGAAACGCCCGCGTTCAATTTTAAGAAGGCGTTTTTGTGGACCGAGATCTTCCGCACGTTCCAGGTCGCACTGGACCCGCGCAAACTTCTCGTCGCTGCCGCCGGCATCCTCGTGATGTCGATCGGGTGGTACTTGCTTTCCGTGATTTTTATCACGAAAGCGCCCGAAGCGAACGACGACACGCATTACGGCCCGATCGCGGTTCGGGCATCGGTTGGGGATAAGAAACCCAACGGGCAGGACTACACGGAAGCCGAGTACAAAGAAGAATCCAAGCGGATTTTTCAGCGCGATCTCGCCGAATGGAAAACACTTTACAACCTCGCCGGCGAGAACGGTCGCCTGCGCACGATGCCGTGGTACGAATACCGCGGACCGAATCCCTATCTGCTACTGACGACGCTAATCGGCGGTACTTCGGCGGAGGTCTCCAAAGAGTTCAAGGAGTTCCTGACGGCCACGGTTCCCGTGCTTGTTGAACCGCTCAAAAAGCTTTTACTGCCAGTCGTCAAACTCCTCGATCCCAACGCGAGCAGGATGACGCGGCTGTATCTACTGCTCGCACTCGTTTGGAGCGTAGCCACATGGGCGTTCTTCGGCGGGGTCATCACACGAATCGCTGCGGTGCAGTTCACGGGTAAAGACCGAATTACACTAATCCAAGCCGTAAAGTTCGTCGCCACACGGTACACGAACTACGTGCTGTCGCCCCTTGTGCCGCTTGGCCTGATTGCGATTATCGTGGTCGTGATGGCGCTGTACGGCATGATCGCACTGATCCCTGGCATTGGCGATATTGTTCTCTACGGCATCGGGATGCCACTAGTCGTCCTGGGTGGCATCGTCATGGCGGTGCTCTTAGTCGGACTGGTCGGCTACCCGCTAATGTACTGCACACTGAGTACCGAAGGCAGCGACACGTTTGACGCGCTGAGCCGGTCTTACAATTACGTATTCCAGGCTCCGTGGAGCTATTTGTGGTACGTTACGGTTTCAATCGTCTACGGTGCTTTGGTGACACTCTTCGTCGTTTTCATGGGGTCGCTGATGGTCTACATGGGCAAGTGGGCGATCTCCCAGGCCCCGTTGAACGATTACACGAACCGTAGGCCCGACTACTTGTTCATGTACGCACCGGAATCGTTCGGCTGGAAAGAACTCCTGCTCAAAGGCAGTCCCATCGAACAGAGTGTCGTCACCAAGATCGACGATGGCGGCAAACCGATTGACGTCTACAGCGACGCCAATCCGAGTGCAGGCCGGGACTACCGTAGTAACATCACGTTGGTGGAACGGACCGGCGCCGGCATGACCACCTTCTGGCTTGTACTGGTGTTCATGCTGATGATTGGCTTCAGTTACAGTTACTTCTGGTCCGCTTCGACCATGATCTACTTGCTGATGCGGAAGAAAGTTGACGACACCGAACTGGACGAAATCTACATCGAAGAGCCGCTCCCCGAAAAGCCGACGATTGCGGCGACACTACCGCCAAAACCGATGACGCCCGGAGCGACGGCGTCGCACCCGGCCGCCACGACACCAACGGCGTCACTACCCGTGATTCCCGCACCGGCAGTGCCCCCAGCACCAGTGTTGCCAACGACACTGCCAGTGGTTGAAAAACCAGCAGAACCCAAGCCACATGATGACAAACCGAATTTGTAAATTGTCTCAACAGTGGTAAGGTGTTTCCAAAGCCCATGAACGATCGTTCATGGGCTTTTTTGCCCTCAACTGGGGATGGTTCCAATGCCCCGACCAATCTTACTTTTCACCGGACCGTGGGCCGATCTGTCGCTCGAATCGCTTGCATCCAAAGCGAGTGATTGGGGGTACCAGGGGTTCGAGTTGTGTTGTTGGGGCGACCACCTCGAAGTGCAACGGGGACTCAGCGAAGAGAACTACGGCACCTCCCGGCTTGACCTGTTGGCCCGGCACGATCTCCAAGTGCCGGTGATTGCGAACCACAAAGTCGGGCAAGCGATTTCGGACATTATTGACAGCCGTCATCAAGCCCTCGTGCCGGATTACGTCTGGGGTGATGGGAACCCCGTCGGCGTCCAACAGCGGGCAGCCGAAGAACTGATGGCCACCTTCCGCGTCGCCGAAAAAGTGGGCACCAGCGTTGTCAGCGGTTTCACGGGTTCGCCGGTGTGGTCGTATGTCTGCGGGTACCCGGCACCCAAGCCTGGACTCATCGCGGACGCACTGAAAAAATTTGCGGCCCAGTGGAACCCCATCCTGGATGTGGCCCGAGAATGCGGCGTGCGGTTCGCTTGTGAGGTTCATCCTGGGCAAATGGCGTTCGATCTGTTTTCGACCGAAGTTGTAATTGATGCGTTGAACGCCCGCGAGGAATTCGGAATCTTGTTCGATCCGAGTCATCTTCACTGGCAAGGGATTGATCCGATTGCATTCTTGCGTCGGTTCGCCGATCGCATCTATCATGTCCATATCAAGGACGCGGTGCTGAGCTTAGACGGCCGCTCCGGTTTGCTAGCGGGTTATTGGCCGAGTGGCGACAACCGCCGCGGTTGGCAATTCCGCTCACCGGGGCGTGGCGGCATGGATTGGGAAGCGATCATCCGTACCCTGAACGAGATTGGTTACGATGGCCCGTTGTCGGTGGACTGGCATGACCCCGGCATGGATCGGGAATACGGTGCCGCCGAAGCCTGCCGGTTCGTGAAGCAACTGGACTTCGACCCGCCGACCCAAGGCCCACGCACCTTCCGAGGGTAGTATGAAAATCCCGGACAAAGCAATTGTCGATCAACTTCGGGCGAAGTGGTCCGATCAGTTCGTGACTGTGAAAGCCGGGATGCGGGACGACTTGAAGCGCTTTGAAGGCCGCGCCGGTCGGGTCATTACGGTGAACTACAGTGGCCGAGCCGTCGTCGATTTTGCTGATGGTGCGTGGTACGACATTGCCGACTTTGAAAACGTCCTTGTGGAAGCCAGCGACGACGAGAAGAAGACCTACGACAGTACCGTGAACAGCGCTCAAAAAATCCCCCAACGGCAATCATGATTCTGCTCATTGATAACTACGATTCGTTCACCTACAACCTCGTCCAACGCTTCGGCGAGATTGAAGCCAAGCTGCCGATGCGGGTGGTTCGCAACGACCAGATCACGCTCGACCAAATCGACGCGCTGGCCCCGACGCACATCGTCATTTCCCCCGGCCCTTGCACACCCAAAGAAGCGGGCATCTCGAACGAAGTCTTGAAACGCTATGCGGCCACGATCCCGATTTTTGGCGTGTGTCTTGGCCACCAGTGCATTGGTCACACGTTTGGCGGGGAAGTGATTCGCAACGTGCGGATCATGCACGGGAAAGTGTCGCCGATTCACCACGACGGTCGCGGCGTGTTCGCCGGGTTGTCGAACCCGTTCGACGCGACTCGTTACCATTCGCTAGTGATTAAGCGAGAGACCTGGACGAACCCGGAGTTTGAAATCAGCGCGTGGACTGCCGAAGGCGAGATCATGGGCGTGCGGCACAAGACATGGCCGCTCCACGGCGTGCAGTTCCACCCCGAGAGCTTCTTAACGCTTGAGGGGCCAAAGATTCTGCAGAACTTCCTGAACTTGGCCGACTGGAAGTGAGTTGCGAGGAAAGCCCATGAACAATGAAAGCCCATGAACAATGAAAGCCCATGAACGATCGTTCATGGGCTTTGGTTGGCATTACCTGTCTGGGCGGTACAAGCCGGTCACGATTTCTTCCCACGACGGGACGTTCCAGTTCGCAATCATCTCGCGCGTCATCTCGGTACTGACTTCTTCGACGGAGGAAGTAACGGTCTCCGCAACTTCCTCTTCGACGTACTCGTCTTCAAATTCTTCCTCGGCTTCGGCATCGGGCACGATTACTACGGGTGTGCGTGTTGCTACTGGCGTCACTTCGCCTTCTGCCACTTCGCCTGGAGTATCGGTGCCCGGTTTTTTCTTGCTACGGCGGCGACGACGACGGCGGCGTTTTTTCGTCCCCGGTTCGTCCTCCGCTCCGCCTTCTCCGGGGGCGTCTCCCTCACTGGCTTCGTCGCTTTCGTACTCGCCTTCGGGATCGTCGGCTTCGTCGCCGTCGATTCCTTCCTCAACCAGGACTTCTTCCGTGGACTCGTCTTCCGATGTCGGAGCGCGTTTCGGCTGGGCGGCAACGGTGGCCTTCGGCTTCTCGTTGCCTTCAACGCCGAGGTCTTTGTAAAGGTCTGCCCAAGGGTCGTTATCGAGCGGGTCTGGCATGGTGGGATGGATTCCGGGCTTCAGGTGTCACCAATTGTTGTAGGTGTTAGCCTATCGGACTGAGAGGGATTCGGAAACAGCGACCGGCATCACCCATTCCCGAACAGTCGGGTTTTGGCCGGACGTGGCCAACCCCACTTCGACGATTCGGTCACCGGCTTCCGCACCAAAACCTTCGACCAAATCCCGATCCAGTGAACCCAACCCCGGCAAATCTTCGCGGTGAATCACGTACCGTGCGGAATGGGAGTTGGGCAACCCGACAAGGTGTTCGACGATACACGCCCACAAACTCTCGGGTACGGGAACACCCGGAAGGATGCGGTTCACGAACTGCCCAACGGCGTGTTCCAAACACTCGCGTGGCGGGAGGAGATAAAACGTTGCCATGAATTTGTCTCGCAAGGGCAAAGCGTGCGAGATAAATTCGGCACCGGAAGAACCCAACCAATCCAAAAGATATCGAGAACCGTTAGGTTGATACAGCAAGACGTTCCCACAACCGGAACGGTCAGAATAATCCTACTTCCAATCTCATCGTGGAGCGGGTGTGATGTCGTCCGTTACGGGCTTCACCTGTTCAGTGAAAGCTTTGACCAAAACTTGGCTGCGACGGCCGTTTCTTTCGTACACCTCACGGCGAATCGGCGGGAGATCGTCCGGGGTTCCGAGTTTGAACCCGCCGCGTTGGATGAAGTAATTGATGGCTTGCGTGGAGAGACAGAACAACATGTCCACGCCACGGGTTCGGGCCAAGTTCTCCGCGTAATAGATGAGCTTTCCGCCGATGCCTTGGTTCTCGTAGCGCGGATCGACGTAGATCGAGGCGAGTTCGGCTTTGTTTTGCTCCGGGTACATGTGCAGTGCGCCACAGGCTACCGGGTTGCGGTCCATCTCGAACACGAAGTAGTCCGCAATCTGCCGTTCTAAATCGGCCCGAGACCGTTTCACGAGTTCTTCGGCTTTGATGCCTTGTTGAATGAGGTTGTACACGGCGCGCAAGTCTTTCTTCTGCGCCAACCGAATCGCCTGGTACTCGTTGGTGTAGATCAGGGTGCCGATGCCTTCGTTGGAGAAGACTTCACCCAGTAACCCTTCTTGTTCGCGGCCGTCAATAATGTGAACCCGCTCGATGCCCTCTTTACCAGCCCGAACGGAGTGGGCCAGCTTCGTGATCGTGCCGGGGGCCATCTCGCTGCGATTTTTTTTAAGATACGCTTCGGCATCTTCCACGGTCATCTGCCGGATCACGCCACGGGCATCTTTCACCCCGCCATCGGTGGCGAGGTAAATCAACTTCACCGCACCCAGAGTCTTGGCGACCTCCACGGCCACGGCATCGGAATTGAGTCGGTAACTGTGCCCCATGCCATCAATCCCTAGCGGTGGCACGACGGGTATAATGTCGTGTTCGAGCAGGTTATTCAGCAAGACGGAGTCGATGCGTTCGACACGACCCGTGAACTGATGGTCGATGCCGCCCAAGATCCCTGCCGGGTGGGCGGTAATCGCATTCGGGCAAGCGCCACGCAGATCGTTCGCCGCGAGTCCTTCGAGAATTTCATGCGACACGCGGTTGGCGGCGGTGATGGCAACCTGCAAGGTCTCACGGTCAGTGACACCCGTTCCCACCAAATCGGAAGGCGTGATATTTGTGAGCCGCGCGTAATGATCGACCTGTTTGGCCGCACCGTGAACCAGTGCCACCCGAATGCTCAGACTTCGCAACAGGGCGATGTCTAACAATAAGTTCGGGAAGTTATCGTCCTCGACGATTGCGCCGTCGATGGCAATCACGAAGACCCGGTCCCGGAACCGGGGTACGTAACGCAGAATTTCGCGGAGGTCCGTCAGACGCAACATAAGCTCAGCTTCTCCCCACAATCGGTGATCGTCTTACAATACTATCCTGTTTCGATCCCATCGGCTGTAAGCCGGGTGGACGCGAACGAGAATCTTTTACCCACACGCCAATCAACCTCGACCCGGAGCGGATTCTGTGCCTGAAAAAGTTGTCATCATCGGTTCTGGACCTGCCGCGTGGACGGCCGCAATTTACGCCGCTCGTGCCTTGATCGAACCGCTCGTGTTTCAAGGCAACCCTTACGACGAAGCCAACCGGCAGAACGGCACGCTCCCACTCGGACAGTTGGCCCTCACCACCGAAGTCGAAAACTTCCCGAGCTGGCCGGCCGGCGATACTCGCGAGTATCTCAAAACGGCGCTGAAAACCGACGACCCCGATTATCCGTACTGGGTTGCCAAAGGCAAAGAGCAACCCAGCCACGGCATCAACGGCCCGGAGTTGATGGCGCTGATGCGCCAGCAAGCCGTGAACTACGGCACGCGGGTCGAATCCAAGGACGTGGTCAAAGTCGATCTCTCGAAGAAGCCATTTACGTTGACCATGCACGACGGCACCACCGTGGAAACGCTCACGCTGATTATCTCCACCGGCGCCCGAGCCAACTACATGGGCTTGCCGAGCGAAGACCACTTCAAGAACCGTGGCGTGTCCGCGTGTGCGGTGTGTGACGGTGCGTTGCCCCGGTTCAAGAATAAACCGATCGTGGTCATCGGCGGCGGCGATTCCGCGTGTGAAGAAGCCGCGTACCTGACGAAGTACAGCAGCAATGTCGTGATGCTGGTCCGCCGGGACAGCCTCCGAGCCAGCAAGATCATGGCCGAGCGCGCGAAGGCCAACCCGAAGATCGACATTCAGTGGAACAGCGCGATGGACGAGGTTCTAGGCGACGACAAAAACGGTGTGACGGCGGTGATGGTGAAAGACACCAAAACGGCACAACGGCGGAAAGTCGATTGCACCGGCGTCTTCTTGGCGATCGGCCACACGCCGAACGTCGGGTTCTTGAACGGGCAAATTGAGTTGAGCGAAAAAGGCTACATCAAGTGGACGACGGTGGCCCGCAGCTACACCAGCGTTGATGGCGTATTCGCCGCCGGCGACGTGGCCGACGACTACTACCGCCAAGCCATCTCCGCCGCCGGCACAGGCTGCATGGCCGCCCTCGACGCCGAACGCTGGCTCGGCCACCACGGGCATGTGTAAGGGCTGATTGACGGTTCAGG
>JANLRE010000776.1:0-9473 GCA_031368205.1 Fimbriiglobus sp.
GCACCGTGGCTGTGCCAGTCGTCGAGAGCGTGCCACCAGTGAAGGCCGTCCCCGTGAACGGATTCGGCAACGGCTCACCCGAGTGGAAGTATCGCGGCGTTTCGATCATTGATGTCGAGACAAACAAGGAAATCCGTCGGATACCAGCTATTGACAGACCATATCTGCAGCTTTCTCCAGATGGCGAAACAATGGCGGCGGGTACTGCTTATCAATTGAAGTTTTGGGACTTAGGCCGTAAAGATCAGTCGCACCTGAATCCCTCGCCGGAAGGTGATGTTGCCGTGTTTTCTGCTGACAGCAAGTACGCCGCCGTCGGTAACAATACGTGGATCACCATTTGGGAAGTGAAAACACAACGAACAATTCGTGTCATCAAACTACCGGAAACGGACTTCATCAAAGGGAACTCTCGGACGATTCGTGTCATGGCGTTTAGCCCGAATAATCGACTGTTGGCCATCGGCACACAACACGGTTCGATCAAAATTTGGGACATCGAATCTGAGAAAAACGTCACCGTCTTTGAGGCTCACGAGATCGGTGTTTCAACACTGGTATTCCGTCCGGACGGCCGAGTTCTGGCGTCAGCAAGTTGGGACCGGACCATCGCTCTGTGGGATGTCTCAACCTTGAACACGACTGAAAAAGTCGATTTCAGTCGGAAAAAGGGCGAGAAACCCTGAACTTCTCAGGGTCTCCTTCTTTCCACCACACCGACTATCGGTATCCAATCGGGATTCGTTCGAGAACACCCGATCCAAACGTATCGGATAACTGAAGACGGTCGAGGTGGACGTACCCGATGTGGCAACCGCAGGTGGCGTTGGTGCAGGGTCGTTCCATCAGGGCCGCTGCAAAATTCACGTCGTAGATGTTGCCGATCGGACGCTTAATGAAATGGCACCGGCGAATCGTCCCGTCGCCATCGACGGAAATCACCCGGCTTCCGGCGGCACACGGTTCGCCAAGGCTGGCGTGATACTGGTTGTTGAAGGCGAACAGCGGATCGACCGATTGGAGTTGCTCAACCATTTCCGGAGTGTAGTAATCGGCTTCGCGCTTGTAGGCGTTCACCCACACGTAAACGTCGCTGGGCAGTTCACGTCTTAACGCTTCAATTTCGCCAACGTGTTCTTTCAACCCGACGACACCGACACTGAATCGGACACCGCGTTCGATGAGTTCCTGGCACTTTGTGACAAAGCGTTGTCGCGTGGATTCCGTGGGGTGGAACGTACACCACAGGGCCAGTTTCGATTTATCGCAACGCTCGACCCAATCGAGTTTACACGAGAGGTTGGTTTGAATTGCAACCTTGTGAAATTGCGGTAGGTTCGTCAACCGCACCAGCGCATCTTGATACCACCGACGAACCAGCGCTTCGCCCCACGGGGTAAACAAAACGCCAAGTTGGTCTTGCGTGCGATTCGCACACCACCCCACGAACCGCTCCAAGCATTCCCGATCGTGGGCGAGTTCGGATTGGGTCTCGACGTGCTTGGCAAACGGGCAATACTCGCAGGCATAGTTGCAACTACTGAGCGGGCCACGGTAGAGGATCGAAAGGTTCATCGCAGTTCGTAAGCCTCCATTTGTTCCCGCGCTGAATCCGAATAGAACCACGGACCAATTGCATCCGAGCGTTCGAGACCCGCTGAAGTTGGTACTACTTGGCAGCCGACAATCTGGAACAGTCCCAGTTCGATCAACGTGACGAGATCGGGGAAATCAGCCAGGATATCCGTTTGAAAACGCTCCCGGTATTGCTGCCGATTGAGACCGCTTGCATTCAGGAGTGTGTACAGCAAGTAACGCCGCTTCTGTTCCGCAATGTTGAGAACGAAGCCATTTTCGGCCACGGCAAAATCCTGACTATCGCGGGTCAGGTAGTCCGTGATGATCGCCTTCACACTTTTCGGCGTCACCGCGTAATCCAGCGAATAGTGCGTAGCACGGGTGTAGGATCGGGCGCCACAACCGAGGCCGACCATGCCATCGTCTTGGACACAATACGCTGGGCCATCGGTGTTGGCCGGATCTAATCGACGGAACATCCGCATCGAAACTTGCTCGTAGTCTGAAGCCAGAAGTTGTTCGCGGGCTGCACGGTAACAGGACACACGAATATCGTCCCAAGTTTTGTGCGAACGGCCCAACCCGGTCAACGGTCGGACGTAGAGTGGGTAGAGATAAAGTTCCTCCGGATCGTACCGCAAAGCTTCGGTCAGCGAGTAGAGCCACGATTCGACGGTCTGCCCTGGTAGCCCGTAAATCAGGTCGATGTTCAGCGTTTGGAATTGTTCTTCACGCAGCAACTGTAAGCTGGCATCAACTTCAACCCGAGATTGCGGTCGCCCGGAATTCGCCGCTTCGGATTCGATGAACGATTGCACGCCGATGCTGACACGTTCGATACCACGCGATTTCAGTAGCGTGGCTTTCTCACGGGTGATCGTATCGGGCGAAACTTCAATACCTCCCGGTATCGTGCCCAGGTCCGTGCCCAACGTGCGGGCGACGAGATCGAGAAGTTGACTGAGTTCAGCACAGTCCAAGTAAGTCGGCGTTCCCCCACCGATAGCAAACCGTGCAAACGAGGCGTCGGGCAAATAGTCTCGCACCACGGACGCCTGCCGTTCCAACGCATCGAGGTAGAGTGACACCAGATTGTCACTCGGTTTTGCGGTCGTGAAGAGATTGCAGAACCCACACCGCATCGTGCAAAACGGAACGTGTAGGTACAAGAACAACGCCGAATGGGGTTCCGAGTTCCAGACATCGCACAGTGGCAGCGGCGGATCGAACGGGCGGTAGGCGGTTTTATGCGGGTAGGCGTAGACGTAACTTTGATACGGACTGCCGTGCAAGATGGGGTGGCTCATCCCGTTTCCCCCGCTTGGCTCAAGACAAACTCTGCATACGGCACGTCCCACACGGTCGGATGTGCGAGACGATGGCCGGTGTAGCCGTCCTCTCCGTAAGCCGTTCCGTGATCGGAAAAGATCATTCCGAAAATCGCAGCGCGTTTCCGAAGACCGTCAAATAGTTGACCCAAGCAAGAATCAACATACTCCAAAGCCGCCGCATGGGATTCGATTGTGTCAGTCGTTGCATGGGGTAGATAAAACCGATTCGGCTGATGGATCGCGGAGATGTTCACGAACAGGAAAACTCTCTGGTTCAGTGGCACTTTGCGAACTTCTTCCAGCGCGGCTTCGACTTGCCGTTCTGTGGAATGGGGGTTGGTCACACCCAGTTCGGGTGACCAGATGCTACGATCGAACAGACTGGGGAAGTGGTTGCCAAGCGGCGTTTGCTGATTGAAGAAGCCCACGCCACCGATGCAGATCGTGTGGTACCCGACTTGTCGCAATCCCGTTACCAAGTCCGGTGCGTCGAAGACGAATGTCTCGGGTGTTGTCGTTTCACTCCCCGGAAAACGGGCCGCGAACAAGCGTGCGTGTCGCCCCGGTGTCACCGACGTTGGTAAGAAGCCCGCGAAAAAAGCCGCGTGGGCGGCATACGTGAAACTGCCGGGTGTGTGCCGTCGCTCCCATCCTGTTGTTGGCAATACGTTCGCCAAGTTCGGGGTGCGGCCCGCCAAGTACAGTCGTTGCGCGACATCGTAACGCAAGGTGTCGAGGGTTATCATCAGCACGTCGTGGCTGCCAATAATCGCGTGCGGATTCGCCATGCTTTCGTCATAGTCACGCGATGCAAAAGAAAAAGCGTCAAGCCACAGGTACGCCTGTGGCTTGACGCTTTTTTGAACCAAGTTAGGGTCAGTCCGTCTTGTTGACTTTCCCAGTCAATACCACGGTCAACTTCTTTTGGTCCGCGTGGTCGGTCGTGATCTCCAGGGTCTTGGCGTAGTCCCCGTCCTTGCTGGGTGTCAGGGTCAGTTTCAAAATGTGAACCGGACGCGAAACCGTACCGGCTGGTGACACTTCGAGTTCGGAATCTCCACCCTTGATGTCCAGAATCTTGAAAGCGTCGCTGCCGTTCAGGATGACTTTCAGTTCGGTCGGCTTGCCTTTGGTCGTATCGGGAAACTTCGTGATGTCCGGGATCACGGAGATCGACGCGACGACGTTCACGGTCACGGGGATTCGCAGTTTTTCCATGCCGTGGGCGGTGCTTTTCACCCAGACGTCCGCCGTCCAGTTACCGACCGGGCACGCCGGGTCGAGTGTCGCAGTGACTTCATACGTCGCCGCGTTGTTCACCAACGGCAGGGGCTTGGCGTCCGCTTTCACATAGATGCCGTTACTGTTCGTGTCCGTGATTTTCCAGTTGGGGTCGCTGTAGAATGTGATCTTGGTCGTGACTTTCCCGCCCTGCCCTTTTCGGACCGTTCCGAACGCGAAGACTTCGGGCGTCAACACCAGGTCATCCCGCGCGATCGCCGTGACGCGGAGTTGGGCTTCTTCAATCGAATTTGCGGTTTGAACCGTGACGAAGACGATGACCGTTTTCGTTGTGTTCGCCTGGGGGATTCGCTTCGTGTCCATGTAGGCCACGACGGATGTTGATTCCCCCGGCGCGAGTTGGCTCTTCAACGCATACGCCGAAACGCACCCGCAGGACACACGAGGCTGCCCCTGTGTCATCAGTTGTCCGGATTTATTCGTCACCGTGAAGTGATGAGTCAGCACCGGACCCCGTGGGGAGGTGCCGAAATCTTTACTGGCTTCCGAGAAGTAGTCGATCGCACCAGCTTGAAGACCAGTTGCCA
Organism: Fimbriiglobus sp.; assembly: GCA_031368205.1. GTDB lineage: Bacteria > Planctomycetota > Planctomycetia > Gemmatales > Gemmataceae > Fimbriiglobus. The sequence goes on from JANLRE010000776.1 coordinate 4,739, forward strand.
TCGCCAAAACCATCGCACTTGCCAAAATCAGCCGTCGCATAGCCAAAACTCCCTTGGTGTCCGCATGATGTTCAGTTTACCAGCCGGAACGATACAGACGCACGATCATTTCTGAACACACGGTATGCCGGCCACGCCAACCGCCCGTTGCTATCCGTGTGATCCCCATTGTTGCTACGCACACCCTGTTCGGATCAAACTTCCAAATTACTCCGGGTGTGAATCCACTCGTTGCTGCAATCCTTACCTGTGAGCGATGACTGCGACATGGACTTGCGCGGCACCGGCTTGCTTCAGCGCGGTTGCGGCTGCGTCCGCAGTGGCTCCGGTCGTCAAGACGTCATCAATCAGCAAAATCCGCAGATCAGTCACTCGGTGGTTCCAACCCACTCGGAACGCACCCAGAACATTGGTCCGTCGAACTGTCGGCGTTTGTGCGGTCTGATGAGGTGTCGCGCGGGTGCGAACCAAGCAGCGATCCCACAGCGGCAAACCCAAAGATTTCGCCAGGCCTCGGGCGATTTCTTCCGACTGATTGTACCCCCGTGTCCAACGCCGTCGCCAGTGTAATGGAATCGGAACCAAAACTTGGGGGCCGTTTTGAAGGAGCCGTTCCCGGTGAACTTGTCCCCAGACTTCGCCAAGTCGATACGCCAGAAGTTCACCATGATCGTGTTTCATTTTTAGGACGACTTCACGCAGCGCGCCGTCGTACAAGCCGAGGCGCGTGGCCGATTCAAAATGGAATCGACTGTTGCGACACCGGAGGCAACCGGCAGAAAGATCCGTGTGCGGGCCGACGGTACTCGCGCACCGTGGGCATGTTTCCGCAAGATCATCAGTCAAGACCGACTGGCACGCGGCACAAAACCAACCTTGCTCACTTCCCAGTTCGGCATGACACACCAAACAGCGGTACGGCCAAATCAAGTGGCTGAGGCCGTGGAGAAAAACTCGAAATGGGTCAAGTAAGTTGAGCGAGTTCATTGGATGACCGACCGATATTGGCGATCAGGGACAAGAAGTGATTTTACAGAATTAGGCCGATTTGCGTTGGGAATTACCAGATGATTGCTCAATGATCCGTGGGAAGATCAGTGCGAACCGCGTGGTGCCTTCGGCGGTTGGGCAGTAGCGAACGTCGCCGCCATTCTGTTTTGCCAGTCGCCACGCAATGGACAGTCCCAAGCCCCGACCGCGACCGGCTTCTCGTCCAGAGTAGAAGGGATCGAAGACGCAATCGAGTTGGTCGGCACTCGGACCGGGACCGTTATCCTCAACGAATACGTGAATTTCCGTGGGACTGACATCGGTGCCAATCCGAACCCAACCGCCCGTTGGGGCGGCTTCAATTGCATTGCGAACAAGGTGAGTTAACGCTTGCTGCAATTGCTTGGGGTCTACGTGAAGAGTCTCGGCGTAGTCACTTGCATCCCAGATGCTTTCGATCAGGACGTTTTTGCCGTTCGTGTCGGTCTGATAGCTCGCCGCGATTTTCGGGAGCCACGTATTCAAATGAAACAACTCAGGGTGAGGCAGCGGCGGTCGGGCGAACTGCCGTGTACCTTGTAAAATTTCCTGAATGCGCTTGGTTTGGCGGATGATCGTCCGCAACTGTTTCTGCTTCTCGCCGTCCACTTCGTGTGCCATCATCAGCTGCGCGTGACCGGAGATAACCGCGAGTGGGTTATTGATTTCATGGCTCGCGCCCGCCGCGAACTCGGCTAACCCGGTTAGTTTCGCGTCACGCAAACGGTGGTGGAAATCGACCCGAAGTTCGGTGAGCGTTTCGGTGATCCGGTCAACCCGTTCTTCAGCAACAGCAAGCCAGGTCGCACCGTTGGCACGTCGCGCTTCGCCGGTTGCTCGGAGTAGCCGGACCAAAATATCGCGGGCAATCGGTTGTTGAACAACTGGCTGGGATTTCGCACGGAGTCCAGTCAGAAGTTGCGTTGCGTTACGGAACATCGAATCAGTCGCATCAATCTTGGCCGCGATACCGAGTGGGGCGATTTTCTGTTCGACGCACGCGATGGCCGATTGCACGATTTGAAACAACGCTTCCGGCGCCCCGAGATTCACCGCGTCAGCCGTGGGCAATCGTAGCGAAGCGAGTGTGGTCACTAGCCATTCCGGGAAGCGCCAACGGCCAGCAAGCCTCCGTGTGATCGTGGCAACATCGAAGCCGAATCGCCGGCGCTGAATCACGCTCGGATCACGGCGATGGTCAGGATCCGTCCAGCACAGCGAACTCACATCACTGTCAACGTGCGTGACGGCGTGCCAACCCAGAAACGCTAGCCGCGTGACCAATGCTGCCAGATTCGGCGACACAATCTTGCTTTGGCCTGCCAATTCCACTGCAAGTAGCGTGGCAAGATCGCTAGCGTTGCGAAGTCCATCCGGCAGTTTCGGCGAACAATCGGTATGCGGCAAGGATTCCAACAACGTGGCAGCCGAGGAAACAAGATTCGGTTGAAGTAGGACTTGGTCTGAAAACGGGTCGGCATCGTGCAGTAAACTCGGCCGAGAAAAACGGGCGATGTGCGCGAGTACCGCAACATCCGCAATGAGGATCGTGTGGTTTGCTGAAGAGTCCGTGAGGGTGAGCAGAGCCTCCGCCGACGGGCACAGCCACGGTATACCGATTGCTGTTTGGCCCACTGCGACGCCGTTCACCGCTCACACTCCTTCCCTGGATCGAAGTTCGGTCCTGTACCGAACTTCGGATAGGCAATTGGGATCACGCCGTCACGCTGTTGTGGCGGGTTCCATTTCAAGTTGTCGGCACATTTTTTCGATGAGAATATCCACATCGAACGGTTTGTGAACGAACTCGTCGGCACCGGCTAGCTTCAGTTCCTGAATCTTTTCATCTTCGACCATACCGCTGATGCAGATGATGCGAACTTCTTCCAAAGTCGGATCTTGCCGCACCCGCAGGCAGACTTCCTTACCGTTGATGTCCGGCAGCATCACATCCAGCACAATCAGATCGGGACGGTACTCTTTCACCATCATGCCGGCATCGAAGCCGTTTGCGGCCACTTTGTAGTCGAAGCGACCATCTTCTTCGAGCGCTTTCGAGAGCATTTCGATGATTTCGACTTCATCGTCCACAAGGAGCACCTTCCGTTTGCCGCTTTCCAGCGCATCGGTCGGGATGCCGTTGTCCTTCATGAATTTGTACAGCGATTCGCGGGGAATCCGGCGAAACTTGGAGCCGGGAACCCGGAAGCCTTTGAGCTGTCCGTTGTCGAAACACCGGATAATCGTCTGCTGACTGACCTTGCAGACTTTTGCGGCTTCACCAGTCGTAAATACAGTCTTCATACGCGCGTCCACCCTGCCGGCTCCGGCCGGCCCGCATGAAGGGTAGCTCTCATCCGCTGACAATAGCGAACAAGTGCCAACACCCATCCTTAGGAAAAGTTACATCACATCCCAATCCGTCCCAAAATCGCACACGAAGTGACTTTGGAGGCGTACCAGGGGAATCGAGACTGAGGGTCCGCGTCCGGGGTTTGAGGAGGTCAAGCAAGATGGTGAAGACAGCTAATCAAACCACCGCGGGAAGTATAACCCGCACTTGTTACCTGTCAACGCGCCCTACCGCAGCTTTCGCGGCTTAACTCGTTGCCGGTCAACAGTTTCGCTCGCATTCTCCGCAAAGATTATTCATCTTGCACAGAACCCGCAGACCTAAAAAATTCGCCATGCTGACGAACTTCGCAAAAACCGCCAGACTACCCAGTCCAACATTAGTAGATTCGGCAGCCTTCATTAAACCTTAACTCCCGGTCCCGAAAGCCCTTGAAGGCTCCGAGACCCCAGAAGCACCCGACCCGTCGAGACGCCGTATAACCACTCAATCCAAATAAAACAACAGCACTGCCAAGTCTGCCGGGGTGATGCCACTCACCCGACTCGCCTGCCCTAAACTGGTCGGCCGTACTCGTGTCAGTTTCTCCTTGGCTTCTTGGCGAAGCTGCGTAACAGCCGTGTAGTCGAACAGGTTCGGGATACGCTTGTGTTCCATCTTGCGGAAGCGTTCGACATCATGGGTTTGCCGGTCGATGTACCCGCTGTACTTCGCTTCCAGAACGACTTGCTCCACGACGTGTGGGAAACTGTTCCATTCTGTTAGCGCCGGATGCCGTTCGCAGAGTTGCTCCCAATCCACGGTGGTGCGCCGTAACCACGTTGCCAGATTGTCGCCATCGGACCGTTGGCCCTTGAGGTAAGTCTGAAGCTCCGTGACCTTCGCTTCTTTGAGTTGTAAGCGATCCCAGGCTTGCGGCGTAACCGAACCGATGCGATGGCCGATTGGCGTGAGTCGGCGGTCGGCGTTGTCGTGGCGAAGCACAAGGCGGTACTCCGCGCGCGATGTGAACATGCGATACGGTTCATCCACGCCCTTGGTCACGAGGTCGTCGATCATGACGCCGATGTAGCCTTGGCTGCGGTCCAGTATGAGCGCGGGTTCGTTCTTCAACTTCAGTACCGCGTTGAACCCCGCCATCAACCCCTGTGCCGCCGCCTCTTCATACCCCGTCGTCCCGTTGATTTGCCCCGCGAAGTACAGCCCGTCCACGAGCTTGGTTTCGAGCGTCGGGTGAAGTTGCGTCGGTGGGGCGTAGTCGTATTCGACCGCGTAGCCCCACCGCATGACCTCGGCGTTCTCCAGACCCGGCATCAGCTTCAGCATGGCTTGCTGCACTTCTTTCGGAAGACT
>JANLRE010000807.1:0-5434 GCA_031368205.1 Fimbriiglobus sp.
GTGTTGGATCAGACCTTCAATACTACGGTATGTTGCACTCTTATCCGGTATGGTTAACTTGTCATCGAGTGCAACATTCACCGGGCCGCTTGGGATGTTCTCCACTGCTGCTGCAATAATTTTAGCGGACTCCAACATCTCATCCATACGCACCAAGTAGCGGCTCAGGCAATCCCCACCGCGTGAACAGACAATCTTGAACGAATCCGCCAGTTCACCATACGCCAGATACGGTTCATCTTTGCGTAGGTCGCGCACTACGCCGGCGGCACGAGCCACGGGGCCGGTGCAACTCCTGTTGATCGCTTCTTCCTTGGTCAACACGCCGACGCCTTTGGTGCGGTCGATGAATATCTTGTTTTTGTTGAGCATTCGCACAACATCCGCGTGGACCTTGGCGAAGCTCTTGGCGAAGTCTCGCACTTGGGTCACGAACAGTTCGTTCACGTCCGCCATCAGTCCACCCACCCGCGTGTAGCTCGGGTGGAACCGCTGACCGCTGGCGTTTTCGATGATGTTGTAAACCTTTTCCCGTTCGTTAAACGCATACAGAAACGCCGTCAACCCGCCCAAGTCCAAAGCTGCTGCACCCACACAAAGCAGGTGATCCGAGATGCGTGCCAGTTCGGCCAGAATGGTGCGGATGTACTTGCAGCGAGGCGTGATCTCAATACCAAGAAGTTTCTCAACCGTGTGATGCCAAGCGATCTCGTTGGCGACCGGGGAGATGTAATTCATCCGATCCACAATGGTGACATATTGATTAAAATCGAGGTCTTCACCCAACTTCTCAAAGCCCGAATGTAAGAAGCCAATGTCCGGCACACAGCGCACAATCGTCTCGCCATCAAGCGTCAGGATCAACCGCAATGTGGTGTGCGTAGCAGGGTGCTGCGGCCCGTAGTTGAGCGTGTAATGGTACTCGCGGTCAGTGCCTGATTCATCCACGGGGGCAATCGCTTCAAGCGGCATTTTGTCACTCGCTAAAAAATTCAGTTTTTAGCCGTATCAGGATTGTTCATTTTGATTTTAAGCGTCTGAAGTAGTGATATAATTGCCTTAGATTGCATTTTGCAAATTAGGTTTAAGGCTTCTTCTGGGTTGCTTTCGATATAGCTCGCCATTAATTTGCTGATGTCATCTGCGGAGAAACTAAGAGTACAATTAAAATCGCCGGTTAACTTTAGATCAAAAACTACTCCTTTGACATCCAAACCTTTACACGCGAAAGATTTCACTTCGTGTTCATGGTTGGTTACAGATCGTCGGTAGCCGGAAAAATGTATTTTCATCGAAACCGCCTTCTCATAAGAGATTTTAATGCTGTTGTCGATTGATCGCGTTTAACCATTTCCAACTCCGTTCCGCCGAAAAGCTTACCGCGAAGCGGTTATAGACAATAACCCAGAGTCGCGCTTCGCGCACCCTGGGTATCGGTCCCGCCCATTTCGCCAGGTTTTCAGGCTGAAAACCTGGGAACACTCAGCCCAGGGCGAGCCGCTTCGGCGACGCCTGGGTTAGCCCACGTCCATCCCAGCAGTCTGAAGGACTGCGGGCCGTGCGTTCGGGGCAGTTGCTCGCAGTCCTTCAGACTGCCTCTGTTGTTGCGGGTTGACCCAGGGCGGCGTCGCAAAGCCTCCTTGCCCTGGGCTAAGGGCTGCCAGGCCTTCAGCCTGAAATCGTAAACCGCAGAACCCTAAACAAATTTCCTGTTAGCATTGCAGATACATGCACAAACACGTCTTCTCTTCCTCCGTGGTTCTCCGTGCCCTCTGTGGTGAAAATCTTTTCTTAACTCTCGGCCCGTGTGACGATCGGGAAGTTGTGCCGTTCGCCGTATCCGCGGAGCGGGTAGTCTTTTCGTAGCGGGAAGCTGGTGAATTCGCCGGGGAGCAGGATGCGACGTAGGTCCGGGTGGCCGGTGAAGATCACGCCGAACATGTCGTACACTTCCCGCTCCATCCAATCGGCACCCTTCCATAACCCGACCACACTCGGCAAATTCGGCTCGGGGTCGTTAGTGAACGCCTTCACGAAGACCCGCTCGCCGCTCGTGGTATTGGTCAGGGCGTACACCACGGCGTAGCGGTCGGCTGCGTTCGGGTAGTTCAAGTAATCAATGCCGCCGACATCGCAGAGCATGTCGAACCCGCACTCGGTCTTCAGGCACTTCAGCACGTCGAACAACACCGCTTCGGCCTTGTCCGACGGGACCAACAACCGCTTGTTGTCTTTGAATTCGCCGGTGCTAAACGACCCGGCTGGGAACTTCGCGGTCAGCACTTCAAGGTATGTTGTCATGAATATTCACCACGAATAACACGAATAGGACGAATAAAACATTAAAGTTTAAGCAACCGCGACTTGGTAGTCACAAGTCGTCATTCAGTATCAAACTACATTATTGGCTGTTCGGATTTCATTCGTCTAATTCGTGTTATTCGTGGTTCAGTTCAAGCTCACGCGGGTGCCGGTGCGGAAGTTTCCGGGGGCGACGACGAGGTCTTGCGGGTTCAGTTGCGCGGCGAGCGGTGCTTGGCCTTCGTGGGCGGTGCGCTTGGCGAACTCGCGGGCGTTGATGGTGCCGGTGGCTTGCACTTTTTCTTGGAGGTCCAACACGGCGCGAATCAGTTGTTCCGGGCGCGGCGGGCAACCGGGCACGTACACATCCACGGGGATGAAGCGGTCGATGCCTTGGACCACGGCGTAGGTGTCAAACACCCCGCCCGAGGAGGCACACGCCCCCATGCTAATGCACCACTTCGGCTCACTCATCTGCATCCAAATGCGCTGCATGACCGGCACCATTTTCATCACCACGCGGCCGGCCACGATCATCACATCGCACTGGCGCGGGCTGAATCGCATGGCTTCGGAGCCGAACCGGGCAATGTCGTAGCGACTGCTGGCGGTCGCCATCAGTTCGATGCCGCAACACGCGGTCGCAAACGGCATCGGCCACAGGCTGTGCTTCCGCACCCAACTCGCCAGCGAATCGAGTTGACCGATGAAGATATTTTCGTCGAGCTTTATCGCCATTGGAACACCCCTTTTCGCCAAGCGTACAGGTACGCGATGACCAGCGTGGCGATGAAAATCAGGATTTCGACGAACACAATCGGGCCGAACGTCACGCGCCACGTCGGGTCGCCGCCGTCGGCATACGCCGTGACCGCCCACGGGTACAGGAATAGTAGTTCGACGTCGAACACCAGAAATAGAATGGCGATCAAATAAAACTTCACGTCGAACTGCATCCGCGCAGACCCGATCGGGTCCATGCCGGACTCGTAAGGCATCTGCTTGACCTTGGTCGCTTTGCGCGGCTTCAGAAACGGAACGTGCGAACTAGCGATGATACCAACGGCCAACGCCACCACCACGGCAGCGTAAATCAGCAGCGGGTAATACGCCGCCAGGTCGAACGCCGGTTCGAGGCCAGCGGGTGTGAGCACCGGAGTCGGCACGGGGTCAGCACTCCCTTCAAACGCAAGTTCACCGAAAAGAGAACCGCCACTATGTGAAATTCTTCACAAGCAACGCTCCTTAATGTACCGCCACCCCGAAGTGCGTCAAGGAACGACTGGACGAAGTGGGTGGGGTGGCGGCTCAAATTACAATTTGTCAGCTAACTCGAATAGTTCAGTATCAGCCGTTAAGTGGTCGGAACATGCCTATATTCTACGATGCGGAGTTGCTTTTGATGGAAAAGCTTCGTGGTTACATATTTGGCGAATCGGAGGAATCCGAAAGCACTTTGTCATCTACAGCCCATTCAGACCCACGAAGAGTTTCAACAACCAAGCAGCGGTATTCTTCGTTCGGAATCGACCCAGCGATTGTAAATAATTCTTTGCCAACATCCGTCAATTGAACTTTGCCATATTTTATTTGGATTCCATTCGTTTTGCTTAGTATGTGAGGTCTGCCGTAATAATGCCAGACTGTCCTCACATCGCTTGTGTTAAACTTTAACACGTAGCCTGCTGTGTCATACCGAATGACGCCAAGTGCGTCGAGGTGCGTCATATCCGCAAACTTCAAATTGAAAAAAGTAAGAATATCAGAATTATAATCGCTCAATGACAATACTGATATAAGATCATTTGGCGTTTGCCAAACGGTTGAACAAAAGCGCGTAAATAAATCAGCATCAGCTTTACTCATCACTTTAATTACAGCAAGCGACCTGCGAGAAAAGGATCCAGGAGTTGCGACTTCGCCCGCAAGTAGCTTTGCCCATACCGACTGCATTTGCTCGTTGCTAACATCTTGACAATTCTCAAAAAACTGTGCGACCCAGTCTTGATCGACCGCTTCGTCGGAAACATGTTCCGGCATTTCATCTGCTGCTTTCTTGATGATCGCCTCGATGTTCTCTTGTCGCTTCACTTCCCGTTTTCCAACCCTTTCTGCAGCGCGATCTTTGATATTCTCGATGTCGATCTTGTTTTCGAGTTTAATCACCGACACTTCAGCTTTTGCTGTCGCTTCGATTTTAAGTGCCTCTGCCTCAGCATGGCTCTTTCTGCGAATGTGAATCGGCTCCATGCACAACCCGACTTGGTCGGAAACTGTACCCAGTAGTTTGGCAACAGATTTGGTAACAGTTACAATACCTACAACCGTCGCTAACTGTTCAAGGTGTGTTACTGGTGACAGATCCATCTTAAAAACTCTTTGGATTGATACGGGCCAGCAGATACGAATTGGTGGCGCTGACAAGTCAACGCTGGAAGAATTCTAACGCAGCAGCAATCCACTCCTATACATCACTGTACGAAATTCAACTTCATTCGCCCACAGTATTGCTTGCCAGTCGCCTGAAGAAAATCACTCCTCTTCAAGACTTCATGACTTGTTTTAGCACTCAGACCAGTCCGCGAACCCGGTGCCGGGCCACTGACGAACGCCCCACGCCCAAAATTCTGCTAAAACAGGAACCACTCGAGTAAGGGGGTGGGTCATGACGCGGCATTGTTTCGGCCTGGTGCTTCTGGTATCCGTCAGCGTTACGCATCAAAGCATTTTCGCATCCCCCGAGATCTGGGCGGAGATTAAAGTCGTTGACTCGGTCACCGGGCGGGGCATCCCGCTCGTGGAACTGGAGACGGTCAACGCCCTGAAGTTTGTCACCGATAACGCGGGCCGCGTCGCGTTCCACGAACCGGGGTTGATGGGGCAGGAGGTGTACTTCACCGTCCGTAGCCACGGATACGAGATGAAGAAGGACGGGTTCGGGATCGCGGGCGCGAAGATCACACCACGCGCCGGGGCGGTCGCAGAGATTCAACTCACGCGGCGAAATGTCGCGGAACGGCTGTGCCGACTGACGGGGGAAGGGCTGTACCGAGACAGCGTGCTGCTCGGCCACAAGATACCGTTGCCCGAACCCCACAACCGGGGAAAGGTCGCCGGGCAAGATAGCGTGCAG
>JANLRE010000812.1:0-4147 GCA_031368205.1 Fimbriiglobus sp.
GTTGAAGACGCTTCGCGATGCGAACTTCAACACGATCTGGTTCCCGAACGAAGTGCCGCAGCCGACGCTCGACGAGGCGATCCGCCAGGGGTTTTGGATCGTGCCGTCGTTGCCGATTCCCGGTTCGGAGTTCGACGAGCGCATGCCGGTGAAGCCCGACCCGTTCAAATTGGAGAAGGAAGCGGACGCGCTATCGAAGTACCTGCGGAAGTTCCTCGCGGCCGATGCGGTGCTCATGTGGGACCTCGGCAGCGACCGCACGGCGGAAGACCTTTCGCGCGTGGCCCGGTCCTCGGACATCGTGCGGACCTACGACCCGCGGCGACCGCGGTCGGTCGATTTACTCGACGGTTTCTCGGCGTATTCGACCTACGTGAACTCCGTCGGGTCGCACCGCTGGCCGCTGTTTTCGAGCCTCGAAATGGGGGCGTACAAAGATTGGATGAATCAACGGCGGGCGTTGGTTTCGCCCGGCAAGTTGATGTGGACCTGGGTGCAAACCCACTTGCCCGATTGGTACGTCACGCAGCTTTGTGGCAAACCGGACGTGGACCAATTCACCGACCCCATCGGGCCACACCCCGAACAAATTCGCATCCTCACGTACCTCAGCATCGCGGCGGGTTGTCGCGGGTTGGGATTTTGGTCGGACAAGTTCTTGTCGAAGGACACACACAATGGCCGGGATCGGTTGCTGGAAATCGCGCTCATCAATGCCGAAATCGACATGCTGAAGCCGGTGCTGTTCGCCGCCCAAGATCCGGCCGTCTGGGTTGGGACCAGCGACCCGAGTGTCCAAGCGGCAATCATTCGCGGGCCGAAAGAACTCATCGTGATGCCCGTGTGGCTCGGGGCGGGTGCCCAGTACTGCCCCTCACAAGCGGTTGTGCCGAACCTCGTCATCAATGTGGGGAGAATCCCGGAAGGTTCGATTCCGTGGCGGATCACCGCAGCGGGGATTGAACAAATGCAGCTCGTGAAGCGGGTGGCGAATGGCTGGGAACTCACGATCCCCGAATTCGACACGGCAGCAGCGATCGTGTTCACCACTGATCTCGGGGTGAACGGCAAAGTGGTTCGTTGGCAGGATCACACTCGGTTCCGCAGTGGCGAAACCGCTTCCAAGTGGGCACATCAACAAGCGATTGAGCAGTATGAAAAGACGATGAAAACCCACCAGAACATCATCCTCGCAGGCGGCCCGGAGATTCCCGAGACTGCGGACTTGTTCTGCAAAGCGAAAGAACACATTGACTGTGCGACGAAGTACGCCGAGTACAAGCAGTGGTACGAAGCCTACCGCGAGTCCCGGCGGGCACTGCGACCGTTACGAGTTCTCATGCGGGCCGATTGGCAGAAGGCCACTGAAACGCTCGACATTCCGACCGCCAGCCCGTTCGCGGTCAGCTTCTATTCGCTGCCACAACACTGGCAGTTTGCCAAGGAAGTCGGGTGTTCGAGACTCGCGGGCAACGGCTTTGCCCACGGCGGATTTGAACTGAGCAAGCCGGCACCCGAAGAAGGCGCTGCCGTCGATTCACTGCCAGGGGGATGGAAGGTCCGCAAGTCGATCCTCGACAGCGTTGATGGCGTCGCTGCCATCGTCAACACGTCGATGGGTGGTATCGAAGATAAACCTGTGCCACCACCGATCGTGCGTCCAATCCGCAACGCCCCACTCCGTGTTGCCCCGCAACCCCAAGACACCCGTAAACCGGAATTGGGCCAGCATTGTCTACGATTGAGCATTGCAGATAAGCCCGAAACGGAAAAAGATGGCACCCACGCAGCCGCTACCCAAGCCTTGGAGCGTGCGATTCTTGCCGTGGACAGCCCGCCCAACGACTTCGCACCGGGTAGCCTCGTGCGGGTTAGTTTCTGGGTGAAAGTCCCATCGCCAATTCAAGCCTCCGCCGACGGTGTGGTCATCTTCGACAGTGCCGGCGGTGAACCACTCGGTGTGCGCATCAGCCATCAACCAAAGTGGCGGCAATATCATCTCTATCGGCGTGTCCCACCGAGTGGGAAAATCTCCATGACCTTCGCCCTCACCGGCATCGGCACCGCGTTCATCGACGATGTCAAAATTGAAGCAATGATCGGCGGGAACAACGTGGCTCGTGGCCAAGTTGGGGTCAGTGAAAAATCACGGTGACACGCGACGGGGAAGCGACACAGGGCGGACCAATCCATCCGAGCCACAACGGTTACGGAGTGGCCTAACCTCCCGCCCTCTTTACGCTTCCCGACGACGACACACCGTTTCGTATGAGGTTGATTGGGCCACTCCGTAACCGTCGTGGCTCGGACGATCCCCGGATGTCGGGCCTCGCAAAGCTTCGACCACGACTTACAAAACCCACCACACAATTCTGCCAGAATATTTTGCCGTCTTCCGGTTTACATCCTCGATACCTATAGTTCCTCTGTACCCCCTCGGTCACACTCCTTGGTCACATACAGAGGCGGCGATGCTATGGCGGACTTGAAGCACGAGTGTGGGATCGCGGCACTCTATCACTTCAACCCGAACATCAAGTCCAATGTCTGGGGCAACGACCCGGACCAAGTGCCGGACCAAATCCACACACTGATGCCACGGATGCTGGTCGATCTGCAGAACCGGGGGCAACTGGCAGCGGGGATGTCCACGTGGATGCCCGGTCGGGAACAACTACTGGAGACGTACAAGGAAGTCGGCTTGGTCGCCGAAGCGTTTCGGATGAGCCAGAAGGACAAGTTCGACAAGATCATGCGCGAGAACGCCGGGCGAGCGGTCATTGGTCATACCCGCTACGCAACCAGTGGCCCCGCGACGCGAACCTATGCCCAGCCGTTCGAGCGGCGGCATGGCTGCAAGTGGAAGTGGTTCGCGTTCGGGTTCAATGGCAACTTGGCGAACTTGAAGCAACTCCAGGACGAAATCGAATCCCTCGGCGACTACCACCTCACCCGGAACAACGACACCGAAGTGTTGATGCACTTGATCGGCCGCGAACTGCAAGGCGATACCCGGCCCGATCTGGTCGATGTGTTCACGCGACTGAGCAAGAAGTTGGACGGCTCGTACAACATCGTTTTCCTGAACGCGATGGGCGACTTGGTCGTGCTGCGTGACCCCCTGGGTCTGCGGCCGGTGTGCTATGCCGTCGAGGGCGGCGTGTTCGGTGCGGCTAGCGAAAGCGTGGCGTTGCAGAACCTGGGCTTCCGCACCGTTCATGCCCTGAAACCGGGGCAAATGGTTCACGTGCAGCCGGGGAAAATGTCGATCCACCAATTCGCGGAATCCAAGTCTACGTCGCACTGCTTCTTCGAGTGGATTTACTTCGCCAACGTCGCCAGCACCTTGGATGAACGCAGCGTGTACTTGACCCGCACCAAGCTGGGTAATGAACTGGCGAAACTCGAACGGCAGTTGAATATCATCCCCGAAGACGAACTCCACGACGGCAACACGATCGTTGTCCCCGTTCCGGACACTGCCAAAGCCGCTGCCGACGGCATGGCTTACGCGCTCGGCATCCCGTGCTTTGAAGGGCTGATGCGCAACCGCTACGTGGGCCGCACCTTCATTGAAGCCTCCAAGCGCGCGGACAAGGTGCGGGTCAAGTTCACGCCGCTGAAGGAAGTCTTGAAAGGCAAGCGGGTGATTCTCGTCGAAGATTCGATCGTCCGCAGTACCACACTTGCCACGCTACTCGGATTCATCAAGGACCAAGGGGAAGCCAGCGAAGTGCATGTTCGGGTGGCCTGTCCACCCATCGTGGCCCCGTGTTTTTACGGCATCGACATGTCCCAAGTCACGGAACTGTTCGCCCCAAAGCACATGGCCGGTGACATTCCCACGCGGGCCGAACAACAGAAGATGGCCAAGGTTCTCGGTGCGACAAGCTTGGCGTACTTGCCACTGGAGGCGATTGCTCGCTGCATCGACTTGCCAGAAAATCGCCTCTGCCGGGCGTGCATCACCGGGAACTATCCCACGCCGAACGGCGAAAAATTGTACCAACTCTCGTTGCGGCAAGCCGACGAGAAGGGCGGCAACGGACGGGCTTTTGGTGGCCGCTCCCAAGCCGTGGATCGGTCATCACTTGGAATCACGGAGGGGACATGCCAGACGATTTAGCGTTCACGGCGTACCAGATCT
>JANLRE010000813.1:0-8456 GCA_031368205.1 Fimbriiglobus sp.
GCCGATCAAGCAAGAAAAACAGAGCTACCCGAAACTGCTGGCGTGGTGGGCGAACGAGAACACGAAAAAGCGGCACCTGTGGCCGGGGAACATTCCCAGCCGTGTCGGGAGTCCGCAGAATTGGCCCGTGACGGAGATTACCGATCAAATCGAAGTCACCCGCAAGCAACCGGGTGCGGGGGGAAACGTCCACTTCAGCGCGAAACCGATTTTGCGGAACACGGGCGGCCTCCAGGAAGCCTTCGCGAAGGTTTACGCGGAGCCTGCCCTGGTGCCCGCATCGCCGTGGATGAGTACCGCCCAACCGATGAAGCCAACGCTACGCAATGCCGGCGATCAACGGTTCAACCTGCTGTTAAGTGGGGACGAATCGACGACGTTGTACGCCGTGCAAACCCTGGACGGGGAAACGTGGACGACGCGAATTGTCCCGGTGTCCGCTAAAGGAATCGCCTTCATCGACCTGGGCTGGAAACCGCCGAAGCAAATTAGCGTGCATGCCGTGAATCGGTTCGGCACCGCCAGCGAACCGGCGACGCAGTGGAAAGACTAACCCGGCAGGGCGTCCACCACGGCTTGCGCGAGTAGGGGTAGCATGATCTCGTGGCGACCGATTAGGGTGTAGCCTTTGCCCGCCACTCCGGCGGGGCGACGCACGACGTTTTCGCCACTGCGGTAGTGGGCAATCATGTCCATGTTCACGGTGGTGTATTTTGACAAGTTTGCACCCAGGTTCTGGGCCACCGTGAAGGCTTTCAAAAACACCTCGGGCATCACCACTGCCGAACCGATGTTCAGGTACACACCACCTGAAAGATTCGTCACCGCACCGCAAAACAATTTGAAGTCGTTGAAACTGGCCCGACCCATCGCGGCGCCATCGGCGGGGGGGTGCATGTGGATGATGTCCGTGCCAATCGCCACGTGAACGGTGAACGGCAGGCCGAGTTTGTGGGCGGTGACCGCAAGGCTAACCTCCGCGTTCGGTGCGGCAATTTCCGCGAGGTATTCACCGAAGAGGTGGCCCAACCCTTCAGTCGAACGAGACAGTACGCGGTTGATGGCGGCGTGCATCAACTCGCCGGTTTCCTTCACCATGCCGAACGTGCCGTCCTTCAACCCGGCTGCCACGTCTTCCGACGTTTCGCCGATGAGTGCCAGTTCAAAATCATGAATCGCGCCACTGCCGTTGGTCGCAATCGCGGTGACGATCCCCCGGTTCATCAAGTCGATTAGCACCGGGGAAAGTCCGCACTTAATGACGTGGGCGCCGAAGCCAATGATCACCGGGCGGTGGGCGAGGTGTGCTTGCACGATGGCATCGACAACCGCCCGAAAATCGTCACCGGCCAAGATGTGTGGCAAGCCCGCCACGAAGTCCGTGACCGATTGCCCCTTCACCGGCGGGCGGGCGAACTTCGTCAACGCGACCTTGTTGGGCCGGGTCGTGAGCGGAATCGTGCGGACACGAGACAGGTCGATCGGTTCTTGTGGCATGGCGTCTACTAACTCGGCGGGGGAGGGCCAATCGGGATAGCTTGGGGGTGAGCAATTGGCGTTGTAACAGGGGGTTTGCTGACGAGTTTCCAGACAAGAGACAGGATCCCCCGAACCACACCTAAGCCGGGGCGGACGCTTTTGCGGTACGGTCCCCATTGGCCCCAAGCCGCATCGTACAGCCCTTCCAGTACGGCGTTCGCCGAGTCGGTGAAGTTGCCATCTCGCTCGATGGCGTACCGATGGTAACTGTATCGCAAGTGGTGGGCATAGGATCGCCACGTCCCCCGCGATCCGGCCCGGTGCCCGTGCTTGTGGATCAGCCGCACGAGGTTCCGCGCATCGTAATACCGTTGCAAGCGGCTCCCTTCACGCTTAAAGGTGCTACTCCCTTTGTGCCACACCAAGGCTTCCGCGAGAACCCCGTTTTTGAACCCAGCCGCTTGGCTGCGTAGACAGAAATCGGACTCTTCATGGATGAGGAAAAACTCTTCGTCAACGGACCCGATTGCCTCGACGACTTCGCGACGAACCATCAGGCAACAGCCGTTGACGATGTCCACTTCCACAACTTTCGGGGGAATCTCGGTGGTTAAAATGACTTCGTGCCGTTGAAAGAACCCCGGCTTGTCGGGTCGGTTAAACAGAACGCCGTCGGTTTGGACTTCGTGCGGCGGGTCCATGAACCGGATGACCGGCCCAGTGATCCCGAACTCCGGGTAAGCATTCGCTGCTACTACAAGTCGCGTCACAAATTCCGGGTCCACCACCGTGTCGTTGTTCAGCAAGATCACCAAGTCCGCGCCTTGTTTGATGGCGTACTTCATCCCGATGTTGTTGCCACCCGCCCAGCCGCCGTTCGTGGTTGATCGAATCCAGTGTGCCCACGGGAACTCGGCCTTCAACGCTTCCGTGACATCGACCTGCGAAGCG
The DNA here is from genome assembly GCA_031368205.1 of Fimbriiglobus sp. Classification (GTDB taxonomy): domain Bacteria; phylum Planctomycetota; class Planctomycetia; order Gemmatales; family Gemmataceae; genus Fimbriiglobus. The sequence goes on from JANLRE010000813.1 coordinate 2,431, forward strand.
TTATCGACAACAATCGTCTGGGCGGAGGTGGACTGACCCGTCAGCGACCGAAGACACTTTTGCGTGTCCTCCAGGCCGTTGTAATCCACGAGTACGATCCAAACGTTCGGGGCCATCGACACACTCCGGCAGGGTCAGTCCGGTTGGCGAACAGGAACCGCATGGTTCCGGGCTTGTGGCTGTTTCGCTGTCGTCAGTTCTGTGAGTAATTGTTGCCACCGATCGAGAACCGCATCCCATCGGTGATTCTGTTGCACCCGCAATCGCGCCGCTGTTCCCAATTTTGCAAAACAGCCCGGCTCGGAAATCGCCTCCTGCACATAGCGCTGAAAGTCGGCTTCATTCGCCGCGAGCAAACCATCGGCATCATGCGTCATCACTTCATACGTCGCGTTCAGATAGCGGATGCCATCGGGTCGCATCGCAATCACCGGCAGGCCATAAGCCATCGCTTCCAGAACCACGAGACTGAGGTTCTCCAGCCGCGACGGGAACACGAACACGTCGGCATCGCGGTAAAAGCGGTCTACATCATTTTGCTGACCGTGGAACACAACACGCTCCTGCAACCCCACTTCTCGGGCAAGGCGGGTCAGGGTACTCCTTTCCGGCCCATCCCCGACGATATCGAGTCGCCAACTCTGCCCCAGATGGCTAGCCAAGCTTTGCACGAGGAACGCGACGTTCTTTGATTCCATCAGCCGCCCGATGAACAACAGTCGCACCGATCCAGTCGAGTTTCCCTGCGTTGGGGTTTCCGGAACGTTCACCGCTTGGGGTAACACGTCGAAGCGGACCGTACTCGGCAAACGGTAAAACGCCGCGATCAGTTCCGCATTGCCTTTGGTAAATCGAACGGTTGTCGCGCTGGTTTGCAACGCCCACCGTTCGAGTCGGTAGTAAAGTTCATACACCAGTCGTCGGAATAATCCGGTTGCACCATTGGAGTGGGAGTTGGTGTCATAGCCCGCCACTTCGACCGGCGAAATCCGGGCATGGGGCAGGTAAACGCGAGGCACTTGCGGAAACTTTCGGGCCATCGCTCGGTAACTGAACAGCGGACTGCCGATGATGACATCCGGACGCACCAGGACCAACTTCGCAATCTGGTGTTCCACATCCCACCACTGCCAGAACACACCGAGTCGCCAGACGATCGGCCAGCTTCGATAGTTTCGTTTCGTCAGCCGTCGCACGTGGCAGGCCGCTTCCACTTCCAGGGATGCGTCGTAACAAACCACCTCGACTGTGTGCCCGTGCCGGGCAAGCCCCACGGCCAGTGCCTCCGTGTAAACGTCCGCACCCCCGGAGCGGTTGGCGTACCAATTTAGCAGGCAGATTCGCATACGCTGCGTTAGCTCTGGGCCACAGATTCAAAGACTTTTGCCACTGTGTCGGCGGTTCGTTCCCAGGTAAACAGCCCACTCCGGATTACCCCCCGTGCGACGAGTTCTTGACGGAGGGGTTCATTCGTTAGCAAGCTCAGCAAGCCGTCTCGTAAGGCGTCGTCGTCATCGGGGTCGAGGAGCACCGCCGCGTCCCCGGCGACTTCCGGGAGGCTCGTGCGGTTCCCGGTCAACACCGGAGTGCGGCAGACGAACGCATCCAGAATGGGCAGGCCGAACCCTTCGTAACGGGAGGGGAAGCACAACAACCTCGCGCCGCTCAGCAACCCGGAGATGTCGGATTCTTCCGTGAAACCGTGAAGGATGACTCGGTCACCAAGACCCGCTTCGTCGGCTTGTTTGCGGAACTGTGGTAACGCTTCGTCTTGAATCCCGACCAGAAGTAATCGGTAGGTTGCCCGGACCGAGGCGGGTAAGTTTGCGTAGGCGCGGATCAGCTTCGCGGTGTTCTTGCGCGGGTCCGACGCGCCGAACCCGAACGCATACGGCTCCGCCGGGTGCAGGCCGTATTTGACGCGAATCGCATCCAATTCAACGGGGTCCGTGATGTGCCGGGTGTTGCGGTCGGGCGCCCACGGGTTGACGGTGATTTTATCCGCCGGAGTGTTCAGGACTTCCATCAATCGGTGTTTGCTGTATTCACTCCCGGTCAGGATGTGCTTGGCCCGTTCCGCAATCTGTCGCACCCGGAACAACCACAACTGAGATTCGGCGGTCTCAGGTGCCAGTTCATACGGGATCAAGTCGTGGATGTTCACAACCACGGGTACGGACGACCGCTTCGGGCCAGTGTTGGCAGGGGAGTGCAAAATATCCGCGCGGGTTGCCAGTGCGCACATTGGCAGGACGGCTTGTTCCCAAAGCTCGAACCGATTCAACCCGAAGAAGTCGATCCGCGACCGGGATAAGTTCCGCAACCCTTCCAGTTGGGTCACCGTAGCTTCGGTTTGGTGCAGCAAGAGAAAATGCCACGCCGGACGGCGCACCGCGAGGGTGGCGTACAAATTGATGAGCGTCTTGCCGATGCCCCGTCGTTGGGGTCGGAACACTTGTCGGGCATCCACGACGATACGCATCCGATCACGGCTCACCGATCATCCCCCCGATCATCCCCGTGCGATTTCTTCAAACATCGTGGCGACACGTTCCGCCGTGACGTGCCAGTCAAATCGCTTCAGTCGGTCCCGACCGTTCTGGATCAACTGCCGGCAAAATTCGGTATCGGTTAACAAGTATTGCAAACCGCCCGTGATGGAACCTGTGTTCGTCGGATCGACAAGAACCGCCGCATCGCCCGCTACTTCCGGCAGGCTAGTCTGGTTCCCGGTCAGCACCGGCACCCCGGCTGCGAAGGCGTCCAGAATCGGCAGTCCGAAGCCTTCGGACTGGGTGGGGTAGGCCAGAACCGTCGCTCCGGCGAGGAGTGCGGCGACATCGTCGTCCGAAACGTAGCCGTGAATTCCGACACTGGCTTCCAGATTGTACTGGCTGACTTGTTGGCAGAATGAATTTCGGGCGGAGGGTGCGACTCCGACAATCACGAGGGAAACACGCCGTCGAATTTCGCCCGGCAATTGCGACCACGCCGCGATCAACCGGGCGGTGTTCTTCCTGGGGTCCGCCATGCCGAAGTGCAACACGTAGCGGTTCGACTTCGGCACGGCAAACCGTTCCCGCAACTGCCACTGACAGTCGGGTGTCAGTGGCGTAGCCGTACCGTTGATCGGTCCCCAGTGGATGACACGGATTTTTTCCGGGGCAATGCCGAAGTGCTGAACGATCCGCACTTTCACATGTTCACTCACAGCCAAAATCAACCGTGACCGTTGTGCGGCGCGGCGAACATTGGCGACCCATGCCATCGTGTCCGGATCGTTTCGACCTGTTTCCAGTGGAATCAAATCGTGAATGGTCGCAACCATCGGCGCGAACGTGACCCACGGTGCCGGACCAGCGGGAGCGTGAAAAATATCGGGACGTGCGATGAGGTTCGCCAACGGCAATCGCACCCGTGGCCAAAGTTCGTAGCGATCCCCCTTGATGCGGATTCGTTCCGCCGAGATGTTGGGCAAGTCCGCGAACGGGTTGTCGTTTACGCCTTCCTTGTAGAAGAACCGAAACCGCCAATTTGGTCGCAGCAGTGCCATTGTGCGATAAAGCACAATGGTTGCCTTGGCGATGCCACGCCGTTCTTCATCGAACACCACGCGGGCATCAACCGTCACCGTGAAGGGTCGCGTCATGCTGGCCCCGTTGCGAGTTCGACCAGCCGTTGTGCCGTTGTTCGGAACGAATGGTTTTGGCTGTAAACCGCGTTCTTAGCGCAGAGTTCTTTCCGGGTTTCGGGATCGTTTAGGATTTGCAAAATGGCCGCTGCAAACAGTTGCGGGTCGTCGCAATCGGTGAACAGAATCCCGGCGCCGTCTGTGGCGAGTTGTTCAATATTCGGAATGCGGCTGGCCACTATCGGCAACTCGGCGGCAATGAGGTGCCCGAGGCTGCTCGATTGATTCACCGAGCGAAACGGTGCCAATGCGACATCCGCCCGTCGCAACAGTGCCGCCATCTCTGGATCGCTCACGTAAAGAGTCCGTAGGAATCGGGACTGAACCCCCAGTTGGACGGCCTGCGCCTGCAAAAGTTCCACTGCCGAACGCGACCGCTCTGCGTCGCCGATTTGCACGATCACGACACCATCGGGCAGATGTAGCAGTGCCGCAATCGCTCGGTCGAACCCTTTCGACGCTTGTGAAAATCCGAGTAACACCAGCACCTTTTTACCTTGGGTTCCGAACCGTGCATCGACTTCGGCATCCGTTAAATTCGGCTCCGGCAACGGATACGCCGGGGTCGGCAACACGTGGGTTCGTGCCGGTGGCAAATCGGTGGAGCGAGTTTCGGCGAGCCGCGTGGCGTGGGTGACGAGATGCTTAGCGAAGCCGAATAACTGGGTTTGGATGAACCTGTTGTAAGCCTGAGTTCGTGTATCCCAGCGCGCCAATGCAAGGTGCGTGAGACGTTGCATGACTTTCATCGGAAACGATCCCACCACATCCGCCGGATCGACCCGCCCAGGGCCTTCGTGCAAGACGACAATCGTGGGGACTTTCAGATGCTGGGCGAACAGCGGGAAAAGGTTTTCGCCGAGTCGGGAGCCGTTCCAGAACGTGTCGGTGTAGTCGATGATTGCGGCGGTGTAGTTTGCGGATTGTGCGGCCAAGTCGCGGTAGAGGCGACGTTGTCGGAACAGGGCACGGAGATTGCGCCCGTCGATGCGATCGGTGGGAAGTTTCACCGTCTCGACATCGGCAAATTCGTTCATCGCCATTGCCAGGTTGCGTTGATACGACGCGACGCCACACGGCCACAGACCGGAAGTGTAGTAGATCAACCGGGGGCGTGCGTGCGTGGTCATCCGGTGCGGACTTCTTCCCGAAAGCGTTGAATCAGGCCACGAAACTTGGCTTCGTCCAGGACCGCTTCGACCCACGAGCGGCTTTTCGTGACGCTCAACAATCGGCTCTTCACGGCACTAGCGAAGTACCGTTTCCACATCCAGCGCGGGGCGCGAAACAGCCGTGGCGTTCGGTCGTCCAAGAACGGTTCGACGCACTGGTAACCAGTCCAGCGGTTGACTTCGTGGACGTACTTCGGGTTCATGCGGTCGGCGGGCAAAAAGTGATCGACGACTGCCGTGCCCACCCAGACGCCTTCGCCACCCTCCGCCCGAATGCGGTCAATCATGCGTGTCTCATCGCCGCTAGTCAAGCGTTTGCCGACGCGACCGTAGAACGGGTCGAACGGGTGTTTCCGCATCACGTCCGTGCGGAACCCGATGTTGGCACCGTAAGCGTACTCACCCGGTTTCAGCCAGCGGATTTCCGGCCCGTGGTCGAGCAACGCCCAACAGTGGGCGAGCCGGGGTAAGTTGTCGGTGATCCATGTTGGTGGGGTGCGTTCAAACCACGGCCGGACCGGGCCGCCGAAGAATTTCGCGTCCGGGTAGTTCCTCGCCGCCGAGGTGAGTTCAATCAGCCAATTCGGATGCACCAGCACATCGTCATCCGTCCAGAGCAGCAGTTCGCCGCTCGCTTCGGATACCGCCTTGTTGCGGGCATGGGAGTGGCCTTGCTGCGTTTCGACGAGATGCTTCAGCGGCAACTTGTCCGCATGTTTTGCAAGAACCGCAGCGGTGGCATCCGTGCAGTTGTTATCGACAACAAGCACTTCCCATGTCACCCCGTTCGGCACTTGCAGCATGTGCAAGTGCGCCAAGGTTTGGTCGAGCAACGCACATCGGTTCCAGGTGCAGATGGCAACGGTCACGTCCATGATCGAGTTGTAGCCTTGCAACGTATGAATGACAGATGTCTATTTTTACGGGATATAGAAGCAAGAACCAGATTCGAGAATTGGTTAACATGATCTAAGACCGAGAATTGTTAGTTTTTGACCTAGGTTTCTTCTTTGTCGGAATTGGCGCGGGAAAGACAAACTTCATCACGATGATTAATATCCCAAACACATTCAAGGTTGTCGTTGTCACAAGGGCCATCAACACCGGGCTGGTTAATGACATCATTCCCCATCCTTGTTGCCAGACAATGCAAAGGATCGCAG
>JANLRE010000843.1:0-7046 GCA_031368205.1 Fimbriiglobus sp.
CGGTACGAACCGGCAAGGCGATGGCTTCCTGGGTCAAATCGCCGAATTGTGACGGCCCGATGGCCTCAATCGGCTCACCCACGGCAAGGTTCACCCGGTCGCGGATCGTCGCGGCAACACTCCTCACCGCCTCTTGATTCGTGTGCCAGAGCCGCATCATGCCGCCGGCGATTGTCACGTTCGCCATGACCCTGGCCATTGTCGTCCCGGTGTCGAGTAAGTTCGGCAATTCTTCGACCACGAAACAACTGAAGTACTGGCCGTTCGGGTCCATTTGCGGTGCGAGAATCTTGCGTTCTTGGGACATCACTTGCAGCAGTTGAAACACCGTTTCGGGGTCGCGGACCTGCATGAAAACGCGGTGTTCGAGGTAGTCCGATTCGGCGTCCATCCCCTGGCCACACCGCAACACTTCCACGAGTGCGGCGGCCTCTTCCACCTTGGCGTCATCCCATTCGAGTTCGATCGACTTGTTCAGTGCTTCCACAGCCGCCGGTTGTTCGCCGAGCCACGCCCGCACCAGACCGAGGTTAAACCACCCCGCCGGGTCGTCGGGGACTTGCTGCGTGATTTGCTCGTAGGCCCGTTTGGCGTCCGAATACTTTCCGGTGGCAGCTTCGGCGGCAGGCGGTTTCACGGTTTTGCGGAAACTGTATGCCTTGCGGGCCGCGTTGGGTAACCGCGATCCGTCGCCGAAAATGCTCTCGTATTGCTCCCGCATTTCGGCGTCGGCCGGGTTGAACTGGACGGCGCGTTCCATTGCCGCGCGGGACGCCACCGGGCGGTTCAAGGTGACTTCGTTGCGGGCAATTAACTCATAGACTTGCGACAGTTGCTCGTGGGCGTCCGGTGGGTAAGCGTCGGCGGCTTTGCGGAACAGCATCAGCGCGCCGATCAGTTCCCCTTCTTGTTGCCGCAAAATCCCACGCAACAGGTGCCCCATCGGGAAATTGGGGTCGAGCGTGAAGGCCTTGGCCAAAATTTCTTCGGCCTTCTCGATCTTTTCTTCGCCGAAAAGCAAGTTGGCATAGAACCCGAGAATCTGCGGCTTATCCGGGAACTCGCTGGCCAGCGCTTCCATCGTGCGGATCGCGGTTTCGTGCTGCCCCTGTTGTTGGAGTTCAAATGCTTTTTGAATGCGTTCAAAGTACGGCGCACAGCACCATTTAAGCTTCTTACCGCTGCCACACGGACAATTATCGTAGGGGTTGAGGGCCATATTCTTCGCAGCTATGTGGGAGTTCAGTTCGAGTTCCGATTCGATTAGATATAGCGAATTCTGGCTCTGAAACATCACGAGATGCGCATGAAATGTTGGCCTGACAAAGCAACTTCAGGGAACCTCCACGACTTCCCCACCCGCCCGCGTTGCCAGCGCTGGCATGATGGGGTCAGCAGTGTACGCCAGAAATCGAACGGACCCATCAGCAAAAGCGAAGTTGGCTCCTCCGGAATGCAGAGACCAGAAATGTATGTTGTCACACGGGTTCTCGATCCGTCCGGGTCCAAAACGAATCGGGCCAACGCATTGTCCATACCCGTTCGGGAAAGTAACTTGCAAGTAGTTAATACCAGAATTGGCCCCAAAATCTTTAATTATGGTCGGAACAGTGATCGTGTACCAATTTCCATCCAAATATCGTCCCAGAGGAGGCTTCTCGCCGATCAACAGAGTGTTACTCATTCCGTCAGTGATTTCCGCAAATCGCACGCCGGTTTGTGCTCGCATCGCTCCGTTGGCTTTATCACTACCAGCAACACCAACGAAAGAACCATATGCAGCCGTTAAGCCCTTATCATCGGTGATCGGCGACGCGAGGCGACCGTCCATTGGGCAAGTGTACACCTTGATTACCGTTGACAAGCCGATGTGTGGCGGATTGTGAAAGTCAATATAGTCAGTTCGATGTGCAGAAACCGAACGGTTCCACAAATTATCCTGCTCAACAAATGGGAGAAGCAGCAGCGGCCAATTCATAACAACATTTGGACCGATAGTATACATTATGGTATACGCTGGCGGTAGCGTATTGTTTTGATCGTGGTACATCTGGCATGCGATGCCAATCTGACGGATATTGTTAGCACACGCCGCCCTGGCTGCGGCGCCACGTACATTTTGAACAGCAGATAATAGCAGTCCAACCAAGATGCCAATGACCGCAATCACGGTCAGTAGCTCAAGTAGGGTGAATCCACTTTTTAAGCGGATTGGGTGTGCTGTCATGACTCACTGCCTAATTAAGATTAAAGGAATAGTAACAAAGCTTATTTCTTTATCATAGCTAGTAACCTTGAGACGTAATTGTACAATTTTTGTCGTATGAGTCATAGCGATTGATGCATTGTCTGATGTTTTGGGATTGTACTCAACATGAACTTTACACTGGTTCAGTTCACTCGGTGTAATCGTCAACGAGATGCCCTCCGGAACCGACTCGGCTTCGAGTCGTATGGCTTTGTTATCTCGATGACTGAACACCAGTTCTCCTGTAAGCAATTGCTTTCCAGCTAATTGGCGTGGGAGTACCAACGTGTCAGGATAGTAGTGGATTTTGCCACGCACTTCGCCGATAATATCGACTCGATCAGGGGAGCGTTGCTCGTCAGACAAGATTACTTCAAAATAGCCATCCATACGGCCCTCCCATCCTGATTTCGGGCGAACCTCAACCACTGCAATGAGTTGTCCAGCCGAGTCATGCTCCTGTGGCTCGTGTACGCCGGGTTGTGGCGGCAATAAGGTCAGTTCAAATCGCTCAGGATGTGACGCGCGAACCTGTTTGACACTGCGCGATTTAACACCGTTGTTATAAATTCTAATCGTTTGCACGCGATCTGATTTATTGCCAGTATCACCGAATATTGCAGCCACAGGCTCGGCATAGATTCCGCCGTTCACCCGAGAGATCTGAACGTTAATTTCCCCTTCCGGATTATCAGGATCGTTCGAGGCAAAGAAAACCTGGACTCTCTGGCTCGACCCAGGTCTTGCTCCTACGCTGATCCTAATGATAGCATTGACTTGTCCACCGGGAGGTATGTGTAGGGTGTCAATCAGCCGGAACACTCCCTCTCTCTCAACTTCAACACCTGCACAGGAGCAAGAAGTGAAGAAGTGATCGACAATAAGATCCCCTGTCCCGTTATTAGACAACGTAAACTGAGATAAAATATTTGAGCCAAATTCTTGAGGTGGGATTTGAATAGTGGAAGGGTAAACGAGTCGCGCAATTTTAAGAGGTGCGGGAAGAAGAAGCAGCGAAATCGCAACGACAACAGAAGTCGATGCGACTCCGGCCAGAACTGTACCAAGAATGTCGATCCGCTTGGAACCAGCAGACATTTTGTCACCATTAAGTCTATTTGTGAACTGCAAAAATCTGAAGGGATCAGAACGGTACTTCAGATGGGAGTATTTTATTGTTATTCCTGAGATCGTCTAGTCAATACCTTCCTATACCCGATAACCAAGACACAACCAATAAATATCGCAATAGAGGCATAGAGCAAATACGTAGTAATAGACCACTGCTCTGACGATGTTTGACTGCTTAATACTTCAGGAATTCCGTTACTCTCGGCTTTTTGAGGAGCGAGTGTTGTTTTGGGGCTTCTGCGCATCGTTCCAGTCGGCTTCCAATCAGCCCCCACGGTGCCAATTGTTCCGTTTAACGAATCATTTAGTTGTGTTCCAGTTGGTATCGCAGGTAAAACGAAGACGGATGTCGGTATCGGCTGATTAATGGTCACATTCGCCAACAACACATCGTAGCCCTTGACTAAGATACCCTTCCGATATGTATCCACTCGACACTTCAACGGAAATGTCAAACCTTGTGTGGGTGTCATGAACTCTTCAATTTCGGCAATATTTTTGTCTGCAGGGTTAGAGGCGTCGTAGGATTCCATTTTGCGAATGAAGTAGTTGTTTCCGATGTCGTGCCACATCTTCAACACTTTGCGATGCCCAAGTTTAGTCTGTTCTTCAATTTCAATCCGGATGCAATCCACACCGTTGACCCGCTCTTTAGACACCTTTGCTGACTTTGAAATCCGATCCAAGACCACGTCATAGTTACACCGTTCGCCTTCTGGAGAAGAATGATCGATTAGCATCCTTTGCCACACATCTCCCCAACAGAAGAATTGAGTCTCGGACTCGATCGCCGCAAAGTGATTCACCTTACCAGTCTCTTGCCACATCCTCCCAACCCGTTTTGCATAGCCACCCTTCACTAAGACATCTTCAGTGCTTTTCCCTACATTACCGTCTTGAATCAACGAAGCTTCAGTTGTTCGGAGATACTTTCCGCTCGCCATGACATTGTTAGTCGGCAATTTTTCTTTGATGAGGTATTCGCATTGGAAAGTACGTATCGACTGACGAGCAGACCGGTGGCCGCTGCGGACCAAGTCAATCAGCTCGTCGTTATCGCTTGAAAATAAGTTACTCAGATAAATGAATGGTAATATAAAAATTAACACTAGCTTGCATTTCATCCGATTGCTCCCTGTACAATTTTCCTGATAACAAAAATATCTCGCACATACTAACTGTTTATGGCTATGTGCGAGATAAGTAGATAACACTACTGACATCCCGCTGCGACGGTGCTACATGTGGTGCTGATAGTGCCCACACAAATACCTGGGCATGTGGCAGAACCATACTTCGAGGCATCTGGCGTACAAAATGCGTTGACTTCAAACGTACAGGCACTGAATTTGGCAGAAGTCTGAGTGCCTCTACAATCGCCATTCGTCCCACAATCTGTCGAATTGGCTTGCGTAATACCTGCGCAAACCCGATCTGGCAAGCACTTAAAATCAAGAATACGCTGAGCCGCAGTCACCCTCGACGCGGAGTGCATCGCGAGCCATCCCGCTGCTGCTCCCACGATAATTGCACCCACAGTGGTGCGTAAAGTCATCGATCGCATTGAGATGCCCTCTCTAATTTCAGTAAACGCCTGACTGACTGCCGAATTGCGATCAGTCATTTCACGCTAGCTGATAACCGTAACGTGACTGCTTTGCGACTCACTTCTCCGACCACAGAAAAGTCTGCTGTCAAAAGCAAGTCGCCTGTAAATTTTGGATCTTTTCGGAAGTCGAGTATTAACTTTCCGTCAAGAGACTGGTTTGGCTCGATTTGCTTTAGTGCCAACACTATTTCGAGACAATCACAACTCGACGTCACATCGCCAAGCGCGACCATCGCATCGCTGTTGTTGAATATTACAAACGGGATTTCGATCTGTTGACCACGGTCAATGTGACCAATCCTGAAAATTGATGAAGCTTCTGAAAATAAATTTGCCCTAATACGAAATTGATTTTGAGTATCATTTGGCGTAATGCTCAGTATTGCGTGAGGTTTGGCCGCAGGTGGGACCGGAGTCCGCGAACCCGCATAAACCAAGAACCCCGCAACACCGAGACATACGATCGCCATCACTGGTGCAATCAACCGCATCATGTCATCACCTGACCATAAAAATCGCCACGAAGTGCGATAGTGCGATAGTGCGATAGTGCGATAGTAAGCCGTGGGGAATTGGCTGTCAAGCAGAATTGCGGAAATTTTTACGATGACCAGGTGTTGCAATTTCCCCGGTGTCGTCGAGGGCTGCATTCAGTCCAATGCAAGATAGTTGTGCCAAGACGAATATCGTCACCCCGGCTACCCCGGTTTCTGCGTCCCCCGCAAGATGCGGACCCGGACAATAGGTGAAAACGGATCGTAACAGTTTGACAGGTGCAAAGTCTGACCTAGTCTTTGGCGACTGCATGACCTGCGATTTTGACTTCCCCGTCCTCAGCACGCCGCGAGGACCGACCCCCGATTAGGATACTGTTCCGATGGTGACTAACGATCTTGGAGCCTGTGAATGGTTCGTTTGGGACCTTCGACGAAGCGGACTCATTGATCGGGGTCAATTGGACCAGATCGTCAGTGAGTTCCTCAAACGGAACCCACGGGCGGAGGCACCGGCCCTTGCCGAGTACCTCGTGACGCAAAGCACGTTAACTGGCTTCCAGGCCGATCGCATCCTGAACGGCAAGACCCAAGGGCTTGTCCTCGGGCCTTATGTCCTGCTGGACACGATCGGGCAAGGCAGCATGGGTCAGGTTTACAAAGCGTCGTCGAAGAATGACAACGCTCTGTACGCCGTGAAAGTGCTACCCCGCCGCAGTATGTGGAACGTGCGATTGGCACGCCGCCAAGTCCGGTCGTTCGGCCAATTTACCCACAATGCCGTTGTGCCGTTCGTGGATGTCGGCACCGCTGGCGGCTTGCACTATCTGGTGTGGCCACTGGCCGAAGGCCAAACGCTCGAAACGCTCGTTCAGCAACACGGCCGCCTGTCGCCCCAACAAACCGCCCTTATCGGGGTGCAAGTGGCGCAGGGGTTGAGCGTCTGTCACCAGAACAACATTTTCCACGGTCTCGTTAAGCCGTCGAACGTGATGGTCGGCTCGGACAACGAGGCCCGCATCCTCGACTTCGGCATCGGCTCGTTGCTCGTTGAAAACGAAGGCGAATCGCTGGTGGACACCATGTCCACCGCCAACACGCTGACGAGCGGCCTGGATTGCGCATCGCCCGAATCCATCATGGAACCGACGAACCGCACACCGGCGGGCGATCAATACTCCCTCGGGTGCGTGCTTTACTACTGTCTGACGGGTCGGGTTCCGTTCCCCGAAGGCTCGGCGGTCGAAAAGATGATGGCCCACCAAACCAAAGACCCGATTGCGATCCGCGAATTCGCCCCGGACTGCCCCGAACCGATGGCACAAGTCGTAGCCCGCTTGATGGCTAAAGCCCCGGAGCAACGCTATTCCGGTACCGATGAAGTCGTGGAAGCCCTGGAACCGTACCTTGGCGAACAGACGGCCAATGCCGCGCCGAGCAATCGCCAAGCCCTGGTCGGCAGCCGCTCCGGTGGAAATATGCAGGGTTTGGGCAACGGTCCGAACCGTCCCGCCGCGAACAACGGTCGTGGCAACTCGTACCAACCGGCGAAAACCCCGGCCCC
>JANLRE010000871.1:0-3591 GCA_031368205.1 Fimbriiglobus sp.
TTCCCAGGACATGGCCCTGGGCTGACAGAACGTCCCTTTCAGGGCCGAATACCATGAGAACTCATCCGCTAGAAAATTTACCAGACCTGAGCGGCGGGTGTTAGCCTTCCAAGGTTGCGCGCGCTCGGAGAAAGGGCAATCTCGGAGGGCTAACACCCTCCGCTCAGGAATACTGAGTAGGAAGCATCACACGATTTCTTTCGTGAACGTCTTTGGCTTCTCGACGATCGTGATGGGGCGACCGTTCGGGGTGTCGTTTTTCTTGGTGTGATCGACGCCCAACACTTCGCACACCGTCCCGAGGAAGTCTTGCGGGGAGACGGGACGTTCGACGACGGTGGCGCCTTCCTTGTCGGTCTTGCCGATTACGTTGCCGCCACGCAAGCCGCCGCCGAACATCGCCAAGCTCCACGCCTTCGGGTAGTGGTCGCGGCCCGGTTTTTCGCCCTTGGTGTTGATGTTCGGCGTGCGACCAAACTCGCCCATCCACACCACAAGCGTGGAGTCCAACAGGCCGCGTTCCTTCAAGTCTTCGAGCAACGCCGACAGTGCCGAATCGACTTGCCCGGAAAGAGCCTTCACCTTGGTGAAGTTGTCCTGGTGCGTGTCCCAACCGCCCAGTGAAACTTCAACGAACGGCACCCCAACTTCGACGAGTCGCCGGGCCATCAACACCCCTTCGGCGAACTTGCCGCTCCCGTAGCGGCTCTTCACCGCACTCGGTTCTTGGCTAATGTCGAACGCCTTCGACTCCTTCGATTTCATCAGCGTCACGGCGCGTTCGTAGGCGGTGCTGTGGTCGGTGATGGCGTCGGCGCGGTACTCACTGTAGAAGGCCTTTTCCATCGTGGCGAGCAAGTCGAGCCGGTTGGCAAACTGTTTCTCGGCAACGATCGGCTTGAGATCTTCGATGCCTCGGGCTGCATCAGTGACGATCAACGGTTGATGTTTTGGCCCCAGGAACCCGGAGCCAAAACTACGCCCGCCGATGGACACGAAGTTCGGCACGGCGGCGTCGCGGTTGCCCATTTCGGCGGAAACAATTGAACCGATGCTCGGGTACGTGATGCCGCCCTGGCCTTCGCGGTAGCCGGTGTGCAGGTTGTACTTCGCCCGCGCGTGGGCGCCTTCCGGGCTGGTCATCCCGCGGACCACCGTCCCGGTGTGCATCCACTTCGCCACCTTGCCCAAGTGTTCGCTGATTTGCACGCCACTCGCGGAGGTGCTGACGGACTTGAAATCCCCCGCCCCTTTGCTGTCCGGCTTCAAGTCGAACGTGTCCTTGTGCGACGGCCCGCCGTCCATCCACAACAGGATGCAACTCTTGTGCTTCCCCTTCACCGCAGGGGCCTTGGAAGCATCCGCGAGGATCGACATCCAACCGGACGCCGCCACAGTGCTGACGCCAGCGGCAGAGAATCGCAGGAAGTCCCGGCGGGACTTTTCGGACAGTGTGAACATGGGAATCTCCAGGATCGGGTGTGTAAGTATTGAGTGTTGAGTTGGCATTCCCGGCGAACCGGCGACGTGAGTCGCCTGGGTTAAACCAACCACCCGTTTGTGGGAGACCACCCGGCAGCTTACGCAGCCGGTTCGCCGGGAGTTTATCGCACCAACGTGAATTCGCTGCTGTTGAGTAGCACCCACAGCACGTCCGCGTAGCCGGTCGTCGTGTTGGCTTTCAGGTAGTCGGTCAGCTTCGCCACTTCGTCCGGGGTGGGGCGGCGAGATAGCACGGCGAGGTACATTTCTTCAATAATCTCGGGCGGCTTGGCACCGGGTTTGACGAAGGCTTTTGCGGCAGCAGGGTTGCCGGCGATGCGGGAGTTCATCAACCGGAGGGCTTGCGGGATGCCCGCTTCGTACTCGGTCGTGTTGGCGTGTTCGGCACCCGCCAGGAAGAACTGCACGAAGCTGTCACGCGGCGTTACGGGTCCACGGCCCAGTGCGGCCTGTAATTTGCCGCCGGGTTTGGCCGGTGTCGTAAAGTTCGTGATCGACTTCAGGCTGTCGAAAAGCTGCTCCGGCATCAGCACTTTCACGGTCATGTGGCTGAACAGCTTGCGGTCCGTCTCGTTGCCCGCACTCGGCTTGCTGGTGCGCTGGTACGCTTGGCTGTTGCAAATCGTGCGGTACAGTTGCTTCACGTCAAAGCCGGTGGCGATGAACTGGTTGGCGAGCGTGGCCAGCAGTTCCGGGTGCGACGGCAGGTTATCGACGTGCATGTCATCGACGGGGTTGACGACGCCGCTGCCGAAGAGTTGTGCCCACGTGCGGTTGACCATCGCCTTGGCAAAGTAGGGGTTCGCACCACTGGTCAGCCACTTGGCTAACGCAGGACGGTAGGGTTCGCTGCTGGACAGTTTTGGCTCTTCCCCTTCGAGGTACTTCGGGGCGACTTTCTTTGTGGATTCGGGGAAGAACTCTTTCGTGCGACTCGGGCCGTTTCCTTCGCGGACGCCAATTTTCGTGCTGTCGCCACCCTTGTTGACGTTCATCGGTCGATCAATCGAGACTTTGCTGAAGAACGCGGCCATGCCCCAGTATTCAGTCTGCTTGGTCGTGGTGAACGGGTGGTTGTGGCACTGGGCACACATGATTTGCAACCCGAGGAAGTGTTGCCCCACGCTGTCCGTCAGCTTGTCCGCACTGCGGTTCATGAAGAAGTACGTCACTTCCGGGTTCGATTCCACCGTCCCGGTTGCGGTCACGAGTTGCGTGACGAACTGGTCCCACGGCACGTTCTTGTTAAAGCACGCGGCGATCCAATCAATGAAGGGGTCACGCTGGACGAAGCGGTTGTTGGAATCGCGTGAGGTCAGCTTGGCTTGCCAAATGTCCGCTTGGTGTTGCCCGTAGTTGGGGCTAGCAAGCAGTTCGTCGATCAACTTGGCGCGTTTGGCCGAATCCTTGTCGTCCAGGAAGGTCCGCGTTTGTTCCGCCGTCGGGATCACCCCGGTCAAGTCCAAGTAAACCCGACGCAAGAATTCCGCGTCGTTGGCCGGCCCGGAGGGGGTCAACTTTTCGGCGGTCAGTTTGGTATTGATCTGTTCATCAAGGAACCGAATCACATCGCTCATTGGTTGGGCAATCGGCTTGATGTACGGTTTGGCCGGCGCGTGGATCGCATCGTCCGACTTGACGGTGGTTTTGGGACTCGCCGGTTTGTCGGCATCGGCTTGCTTCTTGGCCAGCGCTGCCTTGAGTTTCAGCCGCAGCTCTTTCTTTTCTTCCAGCTTCGACTTCGGCGTATCTGCCGCCGGAACGGACGACGCAATGCCGAACCCGACGAGCGTGGCGGCCAGAACGGCAAAGCAAAGTGCGCGAATCAGTTTCATCGGGAAACCCTCCGGCGGGGTACAAAGTTGGGAGTCAGGTAAGGGTATGTAACCCCACCACGGGCAGGAGGTTTCGCTGAGATGAGATTAGAACAGAATTAGACCGGCGTGGCGGCTGGCCAACTCCGGGTTCTGGCAAATTGTTCGGGTGGGTGCATTCTCATGGTTTTCGGGCCTGAAAGGCACGTTCTGTTAGCCCAGGGCCATGCCCTGGGTGCCAGTTCCCAGGGCATGGCCCTGGGCTAACAGAACG
>JANLRE010000886.1:0-3005 GCA_031368205.1 Fimbriiglobus sp.
GTTCTGGAATTACATGCTCGAAAAGGCCAAGCCGGGCGACTTACAGTCGCTTCAAATTTTCGTTGTCGGGGCGGAGAAGTGCCCGCCGGCGATGTTTGAAAATACCAAGCAACTCGCGCCGAACGCCGTCATCATGGAGGGCTACGGCATCACGGAATGTTCCCCGGTTGTCTCTGTCAACCCGCGATTTGCGCCGAAGCATGGCACCATCGGCAAACCACTGATCGGGGTCGAACTGTGCATCCGCGATTTAGAAACCGATGAAGTGTTACCGCCTGGCAAGATGGGGATGCTGCACATCCACGGCCCGAACGTGTTCCCCGGCTACATCGGCTCCGACACCCCGCCGCCGTTCCGCGAGTTCGACGGCAAGACGTGGTACATCGCCGGCGACCTCGTGGAGTTGGACCCCGACGGCTACATCGTCTTCCACGGTCGCCTCAAACGGTTTTTGAAGGCAGGCGGGGAGATGATTTCGCTGCCCGCACTCGAAGAACCCTTCACCAAGAAATTCCCCGCCACCGACCAAGGCCCCCGCGCCGCCATCGAAGGCATCGAGACCCCCGACGGTCGCCGCGTCGTGCTGTTTACGACTCAAGACATCCCACTGAAGGACGCCAACGCGATGCTCCAAGCCGAAGGCTTCCGCGGCGTGATGCGGCTGGACGAAGTCCGCAAGGTCGAGAAAATCCCCGTCCTCGGCACCGGCAAAACCGATTACAAAGTGTTGCGGGCGCTGATCGGGACCGGGAAATGAACAGCTTCTGAATTCACCCGCCGGATTGGCACAGTACTTGCAGTCAATTCCTCTTCATTTCCTCTTTAATCTCGTACACGTAGGGTGAACGAATTCTGAGCAAGGAAATGACAGCCCGGAACCGCCCTCGAACCGCCCGCACACTTGACAAACAACCTGAGGAATCCCATGAATCGTTCCGACCAGCGCCCGTTCAGCCGTTTGGGGGTCGAGCAACTCGAACCCCGCGACGTGCCTTCCGTCACCTCGTTCGTCACCCACCTGTACCAGGAGGTGCTCGACCGGCAGCCCGACCCGAGCGGGTATAACTTCTGGGTGACCCAACTCAGCACCGGCGCACTCAGCACCGGGCAGGTGGCCATCGGCTTCGTCACCAGCGCCGAGTACCGCACGGACGCCGTCGTCTCTTACTTCCGAACCCAGCTCGGGCGGACGCCGACCGCCGCCGAAGCCCAGTCTTACGAGAACCGGCTGGTGGCGGGCGAGTCGCAGGACCAAGTCCGCGTGTCGTTCTTCGGGTCGGAGGAGTTCTTCAACGACGCCGGGCGGAACAACGCCCAGTTCGTCACCCGGCTATACTCCCAGATCCTCGGCCGGTTGCCCTCGGCCGCGGAAGTGAACGTGTGGGTGAACGTGCTGACCACCACGAATGGCGACCGCACGTTCATCGCCACCCAGTTCCTGTACAGCCCGGAGAACTTCCAGTACGAGGCGGTCGTCGCGTACCGGAACCTGCTCCACCGGGCGCCGGACTCCGCCGGGTTGGCCTTCTGGGAGTCCCAGCGGGCGAACGGGATGACGGTCGAGACGATGGACGTCGGCTTCCTCGCCAGCCCCGAGTACGTCAACCGGCAGTGAGTGACAGGTTGGCATCCCGTCCCTTACGTTGGGGTGGGCCAAGAATTTTTTTCACCTATCATACATCTCCCCGCTTCCTTGCTGTGCGCGGCTTGTACGGGGCAAGCAGCATTTACTCGCGGTAGCACTTCCCTTTTTATAGAACTGCCACCGAGGGCAACTCGTCGGGTCGATGGGGTTGAGCAGTTAAGACAATTCCGACCCGATTTGATTTCCGTTTTCGTATCCTGAACCTACACAGTGTCTCTCACACAAGGTTCTCGTTTCATGGCTGATATTCGTGCGTTTCGTGGCTACCGTTATGACTTGGGTAAAGTCGGTTCCCTCTCGGATGTTGTGGCGCCGCCGTATGACGTGGTTGATGCGGCGTTGCAACAGAAGCTTTACGACAGTAGCCCGTACAACGCGATTCGCATTGAATTGACGCGCGACGAACCCGGCGACACGGAGGCGATCAACAAGTACACGCAGGCGCATCGGACGCTGGCGGGGTGGATTGCGGAAGACGCGATTCAGCAGGACACGGCGCGGTCGGTCTACGTTTACGAACAAGAGTTCACCGTCGAAGGGCAGACGTTTACCCGGCGTGGGTTTCTGGCCCGCGTGCGGTTGGAGCCGTTCGGGACGGGGCGGATTTTCCCGCACGAGCAAACGCTGTCCGGGCCGAAGGCCGATCGGTTGAAACTGTACCAGGCCACGGGGTTCAACATCTCCCCGATCTTCGGGCTGTACCCGGACGAAGCCGGTGAAGTCTTCGCCAAGCTCGACCCGTACATTCGCAACGCGCCGCCGATTACGGCGACGGATCATCTGGGCGTCGTCAACCGGCTTTGGGTGATTACGGACACCGCCACGATTTCGCAAATCATCGGGTTAATGGGGCCGAAGCCGGTGTTCATCGCCGACGGCCACCACCGCTACGAGACCGGGTTAAAGTACCTGGAAGAACAACAAGCAGCGGGCACGGTGGCCGACGATGAAGCGGCTCCGAACTTTTGCTTGATGATGCTGGTCGGCATGAGCGATCCGGGGTTGATAATCCTGCCCACCCACCGGCTGGTGAGCGGGTTGCCTACCGTGACATCCGGCGAATTGAAAGCGGCACTGGCAGACCACTTCGACATCGTCGGCGAATTCGGCACCGACGCGACCGCCTGTTGGGAGCACGTGCAGCTTGAAGAATCGCAAGCCGTGTTGGGCTTCGGCACCGTGGCGGACGGCCAATACTTCGCGGTGAAGTTACGGGACACCAGCATCATGGACACGCTCGCACCGACGCAATCGGCGGAGTGGCGTGGCCTCGCGGTGAGTATTTTGCACAAGCTCGTGATCGAAAAGTTGATGCCCGAAAAGCTCGGCGGCGCCCCGGCGTGTCAGTACGTCCACTTAC
>JANLRE010000922.1:0-24303 GCA_031368205.1 Fimbriiglobus sp.
GCGTGTCGGGCCTCGCAAAGCCTCGACCACGACCTACAAGACCGAAAGCCTTATGAGGGCCAGATGATGCGTAGCCTCGTTCTCCTAATCGCGTTTGCAACTCCGTCACTCGCGGCTGATCCGAAGCCAATGGTGCGGGCGGGCGCGTTCGCAATGGACGTGACCCCGGAACACTTTCCGATCTCCGTCAACGGCGGCATGTCGGACAATCAAGCCAAGTCAGCCCATGATCGGCTGCACGCGCGCTGTCTTGTGCTGGATGACGGCACGACGAAGCTCGCCCTTGTCGTGGTCGATAGCTGCATGTTGCCACGTGAATTGCTCGACAAGGCGAAGGAACTAGCGACGGCGAAGACCGGCATCCCGACTAGCCATATGCTGATTTCTGCCACGCACACGCATTCGGCACCGACTTCGACCGGGGTGTTTCAGAGCAACCCGGACGAGAAATACGTTGCGTGGCTACCGGGTAAAATTGCGGACGGGATTGCGAAGGCGAACGCAAACCTTGTGGAAGCGGAACTCGGCTGGGGCGTGGTCGATGAGCCGACGCAGGTGTTCAACCGCCGGTGGTGGATCAAGCCCGGCGTCGAGAACCGCGACCCGTTCGGCAACACGACCGATCTGGTTCGGATGAATCCTGGCAGTCAGAATCCCGCCCTACTCGCACCCGCTGGGCCGACCGATCCGGGCGTGTCGATCCTTGCCGCGCGAACCAAAGCCGGGAAACCGATCGCGTTGTTCGGCAATTATTCGCTGCATTACGTTGGTGGTCTACCCGCACTTTCTGCGGATTACTTCGGCGTGTTCAGCGATCTTGTCACGGGTAAAATCAACGCGGGTGACGGCGAGCCGAAGTTCGTCGGCGCGATGTTCAACGGCACGAGCGGCGACGTGAACAACATCAACTTCCGTGATGCGGTCCTGCCGTCGAAGCCGGGTGAGCGGTTGCGACTCGTCGCCGATGTCGTCGCCAGCGCCGCGAAGAAAGCCTACGACCAAGCCAAGTTCACACCCACCGTGACCCTTGCAGTCGCCGAGACCGAAGTCGAGTTGAAGGTCCGCAAGCCGACCGAAGCGGAGTTGATACGGGCGTTTGACATCCTGGCGAGGGCCAAGAACCGTGAGTTGCGAGGGGTCGAAGAAATCTACGCCCGCGAAACGGTACTGCTTGCGAAGTACCCGGACACCGTGAAACTGAAACTCCAAGCGATGCGGGTCGGTTCGCTCGGTGTCGTCGGCATCCCGTGCGAAGTCTTCACCGAAATCGGCCTGGAGATCAAGCGTCACTCGCCACTCCAACCGACGTTCACCGTGTCGCTCGCCAACGGCTACAACGGCTATTTGCCGACGCCGCAACAACACCGCTGGGGCGGCTACGAAACTTGGCGTGCCCGCTCCAGCTACCTCGAAGCCACCGCGTCCGACACGATCACGAAGACGGTGATGGAGTTGCTAGCGACCGTGGCGAAATAACCGAAGCCGCTGAACCGGAGGATGACATGAGCATGAAAGAATTCTGGCAGAGCGTGCGAGCGGCAGCCTCCTTTTACAAGTACGGCGGCCCCCCACCGGACGCCGCGCCGATCGACGCCGACATCATCGACAAGGGGTTGCGAAGCTCCACGAATTGGCTCACGTCCCGAACCATGACCGGCTGGAACGAAGCCGATGTTGAGGAGTATTTCACACCCGCCGACCGCGATCGGTTGGTCCAGGCCGTCCACACATTCCAAGCCGTCACGAAGCCGCTGAACCCGTATCGCCCCGCCCCAACACCCGAACAAATTGAGACCGCCCGCCCCGCGCTTGCAGAGATCATCCAGCTCCTGGAGTTTGACCGCTACGCCGATTCGGACGCCTTCACGACGGGCAAGCGAATGGTGCTCGCGCTCGCCGCCAACCCGCCGCCGGAGTTGGCCGAGTTAGTCGAGTTGCGGTTCAACACCGATAACGACTGGTACGGCGATCCGGGGATCTGGATTTGGGCTTACTTGTCCGCTTCCGCTTACGTGACGGACGACGAGTTCATGAAACACACCCGGCAAGTCCGCCCGGTCCTGAGTGACCTGTGCCAATTGATCGACCAAGTCCGGTTCCCGTTTATCTCGTTCCTTTCGGTCGTTCAGAGCGACGAATACGATGACACGGAGGCCTTGACCCATGAGCCTTCCTGACGACCTGTTACTTCAAGCCCGGATGTTAGCCACGATCGACCATCGGCGACCGAAACAGGTCAATCTTCGTCGGGCGATTTCCAATGCTTACTACGCCCTATTTCATCTGTTAACAACAGATGCCGCCCGGCTGTTTGTGAGAGATCATCCGGCGACGGCGGCTCGCATCGCTCGAACCCTCAGCCACGCGGATGTGCGAAACGTGTCACTCGAGTTCAGCAGAGGTCAACTGCCGAAATCATTGCGATCCCTTGACGAACCGATTGAAATTTCGCCACAACTTCGATCCGTTTCAGACGCGGTCACACGGTTACAACAAGCCCGTCACAGGGCGGACTACGATCTCGATAAAACATTTACTCGCCCGACGGCGATTGGGTTTATCGAAGAAGCCGAAACGGCGTTTGCGAACTGGGCGATTGTGAAATCGGCGGACGACGCGCGGCTATACTTGGCGTGCTTCTCGATGTGGGACAGTTGGAACAAACCCCCGCGGTGACCATGATTGAACTGATTGAAACGACCAAAACCTACGAACAAGGCCGGCGCGTCGTGAACGCGGTGCGGGGGGTGTCGATGGCGGTCAACGGCGGGGAGTTCGTGGCCATTATGGGGCCGTCGGGGTCGGGGAAATCGACGCTGATGCACCTCATGGGGGCGCTCGACACCCCGACGACGGGGCGGGCGATTTTCCAGGGGCAAGACTTGCAATCGCTAACCGATACGCAACGGTCGCTGCTGCGCCGGACGCGGATCGGGTTCGTGTTCCAAGCGTTTAACCTGTTGCCGACGTTGACGGCGGCGGAAAATGTGGCGCTGCCCTTGCTTCTGGGCGGGGCGAACCGCAAAGAATCAATCAACCGCGCGTGTGCGAGTCTCGAACGGGTCGGGCTGGTGCACCGGGCCGAACACTTCCCCGAAGAAATGTCCGGCGGGGAGATGCAACGGGTGGCCGTGGCGCGGGCGCTCGTGAGTGAGCCGGACGCGGTGCTGTGCGACGAGCCGACCGGCAACCTCGATAGCGTGAACAGCCGCGAAATCCTATCGCTGCTCGCCAGTTTGCCGGAACCGGGGCGGCGGGCCGTCGTCATGGTCACGCACGACCCCAGTGCCGCCCAGTTTGGTACGCGACTCGTTAAGATCCGCGACGGATTGCTGGAATCTGATACTCCGATTCTCCCAGCCCGCGGATAACCTCCGTCGGCGTATTCTGGTGCATGATGCCGCCACTGTATCGTCTGCTCAGCCTTCGTTACTTGATCCACCGTTGGGACCGCGCCGCGTTGATTGTCGCCAGCATTGCGCTGGGTGTCGCCACGCTGGTCTCGTCGCGCATTTTGAACCAGTGCATCGAATCCGCCGCGACGGCGACGAACACCCCGTTGGGCGTGGGTGATCTGTTCGTCACCAACGGTGACTTCGGCGTGAACCGTTTTGTGGTCGATGACATTCGGGCCGCGAACATTCCTGGCGTGAAGTCGGTGCAGCCGTTGGTCGTGGAGAAGATCACACTACCGGGGCAGAGTAATCGCGCCGCGATTTTGATCGGCGTGGAATTGACGCTGGATTGGTTGAACCCGCAGAAGGAAAACCCGCTCGGCGTGACGTTCACCAAGACGCTCGAAGAGAACTGGGCGACGGCCAAGCTCGCCATCACGCGGCGAATCGTGGTGTTGAGTAAATCGGTCTACGACGAATGGGTACTGACCCGCAAAGACCCGACGGCGGCGCTGCTTGTGAAGTTCGGTTCGCAACAAGTGGAGTGCCTGCCAGCCGGGTACTTCGAGTGCGATGAAAAATCCCCGGTGGCGATGCTGGGCAAGAACGTCGTCGGCATGGAGATCGTCCAAGCCGCCCGGTTCGTCCGTGCCGGGCCGACGTTGGGAACGGGTGGGGTTGTCGGCGGCACCGCAGGGGAAGCGGTCTGGGATGTGGTGTCCCCGGCACGGGTGAACCGGATTGATGTGCTGTTGGAACCGAACGCGAAAATTACTTCGGTGCAGTCGGCGGTGCAAGCGATTGTGCGCGATCGGGCGGACGTGAAAACACCAGAGAGTCAGGGGAAATCAACGCAAGAAATCGTCAGCGGGCTGCAAATCGCGTTCACCCTTTGCTCCGCGACGGCGATGATCGTCGGGCTGTTTCTGGTGTACAACGCGCTCGCGGTCACCGTGGCGGAACGGCGGCACGACATCGGCATCTTGCGATCAATCGGCGCAACGCGGTCGCAGATTGTCACGCTGTTTGCGGTCGCCGCGTTGGTGTTGGGAGTCATCGGCGCGGGCATCGGTGTGCCGCTCGGCACCGTGATGGCCCGCACCGTATTGAGCGCGTTCCGTGACGAACTCGGGGCAATGTTCCTCAACCCCGCCTCGGACCCGGCGTGGCCTTCGATCCTGACGATTGGGCTGGCGATGCTCGCGGGCATTTCCACTGCCGTGTTCGCGGCCCTCATTCCAGCAATACAAGCCGCCACACAAGACCCCGCTGATGCGGTGCGGCGCGTTCCCGGTGTGGCCGGTGGCGTCTGGCAATTAGCGCACCGTGCGACGTGTGGAACACTCATTGCGGTTGGCGTGGCAATGATTTTGACCCGCCACGATCTTCCGCCCCGGCTCGGCGCCTTCGGCGGCATGATGACGGCGCTGATCGGGCTGTTGCTCGCCGCGCCAATTCTCGTCGGGTTAATGGTGCGGCTGGTTCACCCGATTCTGCGTCGAATTCTGCCCATCGAAGCCCGGCTTGCGGCGGACAATCTGCTCCGCTCGCCGGGTCGAACCGGGGTTGTGATCGGTGCGTTGGGTGCGGGCGTGGCGGTCATGATTCAAACCGCCGGCGTGGGGCGGAGTAACCAAGAACCCGTCGTGCAATGGCTCGACGAAGCGATTCAGGCGGACCGCTTCATCTTCTCCGGGAACCTCGCCGAAGCCATCGGTTCCCAGAACCCGCTCGACCCGCAAATCCTGAAGGACTTAGCGAAATTGCCCGGTGTGGAAGGGGTCGCGGGGTTGCGGTACGTGCGCCCGGACTTCAACGGCACGATCATCTTTTTGACGGCAATTGACGCGGTGGCCTACGTCGAAGGGACGGCCAAGCGCATTCCGCAGAATTCGGAGCGGCTCGAAAAGTTGAAGGCGTTATCGAAGGGTAACGTCATCGTCATCTCGGACAATTTCGCGTTGCGACATGGTGTGAACATCGGGGACACGATCACACTTCCCGGCTCACGTGGGCCGGTTGAATTGCGGGTGATTGACACCGTGAAAGACTATTCGTGGAGCCGTGGCACCATCTACATCGACCGCACGATTTACGCGGCGCTGTTTCAGGATCACCTCGTTGATGTCTGTCACGTTTACCTACACGACCCGACTGAACAGTCGGTGAGTAGTGAAGCCGTTGCCACGTTTGCGGCGGATAAAGGGCTGGTGGTCCAAGGGCGGGAAGCGATCCGCAAGTTCGTCGCGGAGTTGATGGACCGCATTTACACGTTGGCGTACTTGCAACAAATCGTGGTGGGCATCGTCGCGGCGCTCGGCGTGGTGACGGCCCTGCTGATCTCCGTGCTGCAACGCAAGCGCGAACTCGGATTGCTTCTCGCCGTCGGGGCGACGCCGGGGCAAGTGGTGCGGTCCGTGATCGCCGAAGCGTTGCTGATGGGCGGCTTCGGCGTGTTCTTCGGCATTCTGATCGGCTTGCCGATGGAGTGGTACATTCTACGGGTCGTGTTCGTGGACGAGTCCGGCTTCGTACTCGACCTGATCGTGCCGTGGCGTGAGGGGATCAACATCTCCGTCGGCGCACTCGGCACCGCGATGGTTGCTGGTCTACTACCAGCCCTGCACGCCGTGCGAACCCGCATCCCCGAAGCCATCGCCTACGAGTAATGGCCACTGAAAGACGGATTCACCACAGAGGGCACAGAGAACCACAGAGGAATCTAAGAGATCGTTTTTCGTTCTCCGTGGCTCTCTGTGCCCTCTGTGGTGAGGTCGATTTTCTTCTCACCGGAGTGCGCGACATGTCTTCACCCGACTCTGACGAAGTTCTGTACGGCGACCTCGCGTTCTTTCACACGCACCCCAGTCACCTCGCGGTGGTGGCGGCATTGTGCGGGTTGCCGGCGCCGCCCGTGGAAAATTGTCGCGTGTTGGAACTCGGGTGCGGCACGGGTTATAACCTGTTGGCGATGAGCCAATCCCTACCGCGTGCTCGCTTCGTTGGGTTTGATGCGTCGGCACGCCAGATTGAACACGGGCAGGCGATTGCCCGGACGATTGGCAACGATCGGGTCGAACTACATATCGGTCAATTGCAATCAATCGACCCGGAATTAGGGCTGTTTGATTACGTCATCGCCCACGGGGTGTTCTCGTGGGTTCCGGCAGAAGTGCGGACGGCGTTGTTAAGTGCGGTGCGTCGGCACCTCGCACCGAACGGGATCGCGTACATCAGTTACAACACCTACCCCGGTTGGCACTCTCGCAAGTTGGCGCGCGACGTGTTGCAATTTTTGGCACCCCCGGATGCGTCGCCAACGGAGCGAGTACGCGGCGCAAAAGCGGCAACATCGCAACTCTTGGAGGTGTTGCCGGAGAAGGACGATTTGTACGCCCAAGTTCTACGCAATGAACTTGCCGAAGTGGGCAAGCATCCTGACTATTACGTCCTCCAAGAGCATTTGGCAGCAGTCAATGATCCGATGTCGTTTACAGAATTCACGCAATTGGCGTCGGGGCACGGGTTGCAGTTCGTCGCGGAGTCGCGGTACGGGACGAACACGTTTGCCCAAACACACGCGGAACGGGAAGTGTTGGACGCCGCCGGCGATGACCTGATTCGGCGCGAGCAGTACCACGATTTTCTCTGGCAACGCTACTTCCGGCAGTCGTTGCTTTGCCACGCAGAAACACCCGTCACGCGCACACCCGACCCCGCTGCCGTCCGCCAGTTTTGGGTGCATGCCCGCGTCGAATTGATTGACCCCACGGTGGACGTGAACACGACCGAGTTCGACCCGGTTCGCCGCGAAGAGGACGGCGAAATCCTGCACGTGAACGATCCACTCTATCGACTGATTCTGCGACGATTGCACAACGCGGCGCCACGGTTGTTACAAGGCGAAGTATTCCGTCCGGATGTCGTGGAAACCTTCGGCCTGGACATGGGGAATGGCCACATCCTGCCGGTGCTGAGTACCGCGTTGCTCCGTGGCTACGTCGAAGGGTTGTGGCATTTTTACACCCACCACCCGCACTTCGCCACTGACCCTGGTGAGTCACCGATTGCCTGTCCGCTAGTGCGTGAACAAGCCGCAACCAGCTTGGAAGTGACCAACCGACTCCATCGTACCGCGAAACTCACCACCTACGAACGGGCGGTGTTACGGTACCTCGATGGCAACACAACACGGGATGAAATCGCGGACAAGTTGCACATGACCCGAGAGCATGTCGATCGGTGTGTGGCGCGATTGGCAATACTGGGTGTGTTAGCGGAGTGAAAACAAAGGTGAAAGCCCAGGCATACTGATGCCTGGGCTTTTAGTGCGTGGTTATTTCTTCAAGTTGACGAACTTGATGTCCTTGTACTCGACGGTCATCGGCGCGCCGGCGTGGAGTTGGAACGCGATGATGCCAGTTTCGGCCATTGGCTTCTTGTCGGGCGTGGTGGGGAAGTCCTCGTCCACGGCAGTTTCCCCGTTGATCTTGATCGTGACGTGATGGCCCTTCACTTGTAGAAAGTAGTCGTTGAAGTCCGTGGCTTTCACGTGCTTCTTGACGAAGTCGCCGGGGCAAGCCTTCATCATCCCGCCGACCCGTTCGCCGTACAGACTGCCCCAATACTGTTGGCCAATGTCGGCTTGCGGACCGCCGACGACGAACTTTTCCTTGTCCACGACGGCGCTGCGGACCTGAATGCCGCTGTTGCCTTTGCCGTCCACGAGCCGGATTTTGAAGCTCATTTCAAAATCGCTGTACTTCGTTTTGCTACACAGGAACGTGTTGAACTTCGGGTCCACTTTCGTGTGCCCGGTTACGCTGGTGCCTTCGACGGTCCAGTATTCTTTGATCCCTTCCCAGTTGTCGGGGTTGAGGAAATCCTTGGTGTCATCGGCCTGGGCAATCGGGGCCAACATCAACAGTACGACGGGCAACGTGGCCAGCAAACGGGAGAGACGCATCAAAAAACTCCTGGTGTCAACGTGACAGAATGCCCCGGTCGGGTTCGTGGGGTGAGGCTATCGTGACACACGGACGCCCCGTTTTCAATGGGGTCAGTCAATTCGGACGACAAAGGGGCATATCGAAAAGCACTGAGTGTCATAAAAAAGGGTGTTCACGGCAGTGACCCAACGAAATCCAGTCGAAGTGGTTTTTCGGATTGCACTGCGCGATCAGCGACTCAGCAGTAAAAATGGATTTGTCTAACAGGTCTGGCGAATCGGCGTTGCCATGCCTTTGGGGCGCGTGCTAGACTTCCGCACCTTTGAGGATTCATCATGCAGGTTTTGGTGACGGGCTGTGCGGGGTTCATCGGCTCCAGTTTGTGCGAGCGGCTGTTGCAGGACGGGCACCGCGTCGTCGGCGTGGATTGCTTCACAGCGTATTATGCACGCCCAATCAAGGAACGGAACTTCGCGGGGTTCCGGGACCATCCGAACTTCACGTTCCACGAAATTGACCTGAGTGCCGACCCGCTCGCGGACGTGGTGGGCAACGCGGAGTACGTGTTTCACCTCGCGGCGTATCCGGGGCTGATGAAGAGTTGGACCGACTTCGATTTGTACAACCGGCACAATCTCGTGGCCACGCACCGGCTGTTGGAAGCGCTGAAAGGACGAACGTCGCTCAAGAAATTCTTGTACGCCAGCACGTCGTCGGTGTACGGCAAGTACGCCTCCGGGGATGAATCGCTGCCGACGCGACCGAGTTCGCCCTACGGCATCACGAAGCTCGCCGGGGAACAACTTGCGCGCGTGTATCTGGATGAATTTAATCTTCCCACCGTGGTGATGCGGTTCTTCAGCGTGTACGGTCCGCGACAACGTCCGGACATGGGGTACAACCTGTTCATCGACTCCGTGCTGCGGGGCAACCCGATCAAACTGACCGGGGACGGCCTGCAAGTTCGCGGCAACACGTACATCAGCGATTGTGTGGAAGCCACGCAACTGACCGGGTTCAACGCGATGCCAGGTGAAGTCTTCAACCTGGGCGGCGGTGAGTTGACGACGATCATTGACGTGATCCGCAAGATCGAACGCATCAGCGGCAAGCCCGCGAAAATCGAACGCCACCCCAACCGCCAAGGCGACCAAGTCGCCACCGCTGCGGACGTGACCAAGCTCTACCGCCACCTCGGCTGGAAGCCCAGCACCGGCCTCGACGAAGGCTTGGCGAAGCAGATCGAATGGCAGCGGTCGTTGCTGAGTTGATCTCCGTCCGAGCCACGACCGTTAGGGAGTGGCCCAACCTTGAACCCACGCTACGCTGCCCCGTAATTGCAACACGCCGTTTTCAATGAGGGACGTTGGGCCACTCCCTGACGGTCGTGGCTCGGAAGTTTTCAGAGAACAGAAATGGCACATCGCTACGTCAACCTGTTCGTGTTCGACAGTCTCGCGGACTGGGAGTATGGCTACGCCGTTGCGGGCATCAACAACCCGGACATGCAGAAAGTACCGGGCCGCTACAAAGTGCGAACGGTGGCCTTGCGCCCAGACCTCGTGACCACGATCGGCGGTGTGCGGATTCAGCCGGACATCACGCTCGATCAACTCACGCCGACTGACAGTGCGATGTTCATCCTTCCCGGTGGAACGAAATGGGACGAAGGAAGCAACGGGGAGGCGGTTGAGGCGGCCCGCGCCTTTTTGGCCAACGGCGTGCCGGTGGCGGCGATTTGCGGCGCGACGGCGGGGCTGGCACGCGGTGGACTGTTGGACAAGCGACGACACACGAGCAACGCGCAGGAATACTTGGCAGCAACCGAGTACGGCGGGGGTGCTTTGTACGAAGACGCACCGGCGGTCACGGACGGGCTACTCATCACGGCTACCGGAGTCGCGCCACTCGACTTCGCGCGGCACATTTTTCGGCAACTCGATCTCTACACCCCCGAGGTCTTGGACGCTTGGTACGGGCTGTTCAAGACCGGCCAGCCGGAATACTTCGTGGCACTGATGCAAGCTAGCGGCGGCGGTTAAGCAGATAGTCACACGGAACCATTCATCAAGGGGCACGGATGCTCGACACGTTGAACCGGCACGTCATTCAACCGCTCGTTGCGATTCGGCGACGGAGTCGGCACCTGGAATACCTTCGGGAATTGGAACGCACGCAATTCGACTCGCCCGAGGTCGTGCGCGCGAAGCAGCTCGTGCGGTTGCAGGCGGTGCTGCAACACGCCTGGCAGACGGTGCCGTACTACCAACGGGTCTGGAGCGCTGCTGGCGTTCACCCGAGTGACGTGAAAACCCTCGATGACTTGCGGCACTTTCCGATCCTGACCAAGACGGACATCCGTGAACACAACGACGACCTGCGATCGACCGCGTTCGATCCCAGTCAGTTACGGGTGAAGAAAACCTCGGGTTCGACCGGCGTGCCGTTACGGGTTTACCTGGACGAAAACGGGGCGCAGTGGAAGACCGCCTGCACGCTGCGGGCGGACCAATGGTCCGGCTGGCGGTTGGGGCAACGGGTGGCGAAAGTGTGGGGCAACCCGGAGTACCGGCACTTCGGTTTGCGCGGTCGCATCACGAACCGAATCGTCGATCGGGCGGTGTATCTCGACACGATTCAACTCAACGACGACCGCATCCGGGAGTTCGCCACGGCACTCCGGCGCCACCGCCCCGGCCTGATCTTTGGCCACGCCCACTCGCTGTACCTCGTGGCCTGTCAGCTCAAGAAAATGGGCATCGACGACATCCGCCCGAACGGCATGATCTCCACCGCGATGCCGCTGCACGACTGGCAACGCACCGTCATCGAGCAAGTCTTCGGCACCAAGGTGACCAACCGTTACGGCTGCGAGGAAGTCAGCCTGATTGCGTGTGAATGCGAACAACATCGCGGCCTCCATGTCGCAGCGGAATCGGTATACACGGAAGTGTTGTCCACCGGATCGCTGCCCGGCAAACTACTCATCACCGACCTCTCAAACTTGGCGATGCCGCTGATTCGCTACCAGATCGGGGATGTTGTGACACCGTCTTGTCACTCGTGCCCCTGCGGGCGCGGGTTGCCGATGTTCGATCGCATTGAAGGGCGCGACGCGGATTACGTCGTGACGCCGGCGGGCAACCTCATCTCCGGGATTTCGCTCACGGAAAACTTCGCCATGCGGATCGACGGCATCGCGCAGTTGCAGATCATCCAGGAAACGCAGGCTCATTTGCGGCTGCGGATCGTCAAAGACCCGACCTTCGGCGATGCGAACCAACGGCAAATCACCAAACTGGTACATGAGATGTTCGGGCCAACGATGCGTCACGACCTGGAGTTCGTGGACCTGATTCCGCAAGAGCCGTCGGGCAAGTACCGCTTCTGTATCTCCAAGGTCGCCACCGATCACCTCAAGGCGCTGAGCGTATGACACCCTCCCCCACTCCGCTCGTTTCCGTCGTGATGGCGGCGAAGAACTACGCCCGCTTCGTACCGCTCGCCATCGGTTCGGTGGTGCGACAAACGGTCACTGATTGGGAACTCATCATCGTCGATGACGGCTCTACGGACGACACCGCGAGTGCCGTGCAGCCCTACTTGGCGGATCGCCGGGTTCGCTACGTGCGCTCGGACCAACTCGGCCAGTCGCGGGCGAAGAACCTCGGCGCAAGGCTCAGTCGCGGGGCGTTCATCGCGTACCTGGATGCCGACGATGCGTGGCTGCCGACGAAGCTAGCTAAGCAACTTGATGTCTTGCACGCACACCCGGCGTGCGGGGTGTGCTTCTGCCTGCGGTCCCTGTTCGACGAGAACGACAACCCGTTGACGGCGAACGCCCAGCAAACCGTCACCGCTCCGCCACGCAGTCGGGTGTTGCCGAAGATTTTCCTGCGCAACTTCGTCTGCTTCTCGTCGGTGGTGATCCGTCGGCAAGTGTTCGAGCATCTCGGCGGGTTCGACCCGCAATGGGATTTGGCGATTGATTACGACCTGTGGTTGCGGGTGGCGCGGCACTATGAATTCGAGTGCGTGGACGAACCGCTCGTCCTCTACCGGACTGGCCACGGCAACTTGTCCAAGAGGCTGACCGACCGCGTCCTCACCGCCGATTCGATCATGACCCAGGCTGTGTTTCGTCGCGGCTTGCAGGACGAACTGTCCCGCGAACTGATCGGCGAAGGGTACGCTTCCACGTACCGCTCACTGGGGTACACGTTGCGCAAAACCGAACCGGGAACGGCGGCCAAGTGGTACTGGCGGGCGTTGCTGTGGCCGGGTCATCGTGGCGAAGCGTTGAAGGGATTGGTTGCGTCGTTGATCGAGTTGACGACCGGGCCGTACCGATCGCAAGCAACCGGCGAGAACGCCGCCGTGAACCGCTAAACGATTGCCACCATGAACACGATTGATTACCGCGTTGGCAACGATCTTGACCTCGATCAAGTCATCGAACTGTATCGAACATCCACGCTCGGATTGCGGCGACCCGTGGATGATCGGGCCACGATGAACGACATTCTGCGGCACGCGAATCTCGTCGTCACGGCGTGGTCGGGCGATGCGTTGGTGGGCATCGCCCGATCGTTGACGGACTTCAGTTACATTTGTTATTTGGCTGATTTGGCCGTCCACGAAGCACATCAAAAGCATGGCATCGGGCGGGAGCTAGTTCGACAAACCCGCTTAAATCTCGGCGAGAAGTGCAAGATCACACTTCTCGCGGCACCGGCTGCCGTGGCGTATTACGCGAAGTTGGGCTTTGAACAGCACCCCTCTGCGTGGCTCCTTCACGAAACCCAGCCGATCACGCCAGCACGTCCTGAATCGGCTTCCCGCGACTGATGGACAACGGCCGCCCCAACGAATCGCGGATTTCGGATTCGTGGGAAATGCCGAGTGCCTCGAACATGGTCGCGGCAAGGTCTTCGGGGCTGGCTTGGCCTTGGGCGGGGTAGGCGCCGAGCTTGTCGCTGGAGCCGTAAACATGCCCCGTTTTCACGCCGCCGCCTGCCAACACCGCGTTATAACATTGCGGCCAGTGGTCCCGCCCGCCGTTGCTGCTGATGCGTGGCGTGCGCCCGAATTCACCGACCCAGACGACAAGTGTGGAATCGAGCAGTCCGCGTTCGTGCAAATCCAACACCAACGCGGGCAACGTTTGATCCGTGAGCGGCAGGAGTTCGTTCAGCCGGGCGACGGGGTCTTCGCCGCGGAAGCCGTGGTAGTCCCAGCCGTTGTTGACGCCGCCGATGGACCGGGCCAAGTAGACGTTGATGAACTTCGCCCCGGCTTCGACCAATCTTCGCGCCAGCAGGCACGATTGGCCGTAGGTCGTGCGGCCGTAACGGTCGCGCGTTTCCGGCTTCTCTTTGGTCAAGTCGAACGCCACTTTGAAACGCGGCGAGGTCAGCATCGACACGGCCTTCTGGTACGATTCGTCCATCCCCCGCGCCACGGCGGACTTCTCGATCAGGTCCGATTGTGCGTCGATGAGTTTCAAAATGTCCGTGCGGTTGCCGAGCCGGGCGGGGTTGATGCCTTCGGGCAGGCTGAGTTCGGGCAGGCGGAAGTCCGGTAAGTTCGGGTCTTCGTTGATGAACAGCGGGTTGTGGGACTTGCCCAAGAAACTGGCGTGCTGGCCGGGCGTGGTCGAACCGTCGGCCAACACGTGCGGAAATGAAACGAACGTCGCCGACCCTTTCGGCCCCGGTGCGAGCTTGCTGACGATGCTACCGTAAGCCGGGAATAGGTCGCTGGAGTCGCGCAACCGTTGGTCGTCGGTCGGCGGCGCCACCCCGGTCAGGCTGTAGTAGCCGGCGGAGTTGTGGTTCTTCATCATCGTCGTGTGGGCCATGCACCGGATGATGCACAACTTGTCCATGATCTGCGCGATCTTCGGCAGCTTCTCGCAAATCTGAATGCCGGGCACGTTCGTCGAAGCCGGTTTGAACCATCCCCGCACCTTGTCCGGCGCGTCCGGCTTCATGTCGAACGTCTCGTGCTGCCCCGGCCCACCCCATTGGTGCAAAAAGATCACCGACTTCACCCGCGCCTTCGGGGACGCCTTTTCCGTGGCCACCAGCAATTGCGGAAACGTCAACCCGCCCAACAGCGCACCGCCCCCCACACGAATCGCCGCACGGCGGGAGAGAGAATGAAGCATGGTAGGCACTCGGGTAAATGAAGGTTTTGTGGGGTAAAGCCCATGAACGATCGTTCATGGGCTTTTGTCTGTTGTGTGGGCTTTTGTCTCGCTTATCACGTCTTTACCGCCGCAGCAAAAACTCTTTCGAGTTCACCAGACCCCACGCAATGTCTTCCCAGGCACTGCGGGGGTCTTTGGCGTTTTGCAGGTAGTCGTGGAGCTTGGCGGATTCTGTTGCGGTGGGGGTGCGGGCGAGGGTGTTCAGGTAAAGTTCTTCCAACATTTCGCTTTCGCCGGCTTTGGCGTCCAGCAGTTGGCCGATGCGGTTGCCGGGGGTGCGGATTAGGGTGTGGACCAGTTCGCCGGTCATCAGTTGGAACGCTTGCAAAATGCCGGGGTCTTCGCTGCGTTCGCAATCGCATGTCAACAATCGGTCCGGTTTGCCGAAGACTTTCAGGAACCGCGTTCCGGTCGTGGAATCGCGTCCGCGGCGACCAACCAGCGGCGTGGCGGGGACTTCGCCCGCCCGCATCCCCATCGGGTAGCCAGGGAATTTCACCGGCACCGCGAACGTGTTTGCGAGCGCATCCAGCAGTTGCTCCGCCTTCAAGGGTTGAACGGCGGCGTGGGAATAGTGCAAATCGTCCGCCGCATTTGTTTCGTTCGGCGACGCGGAGAGTTGATAAACGCGCGAGTTCAGGACGTGCCGAACGAACGGCTTTAAGCGGTAACCGCCATCGGTGAATTCGCGGGTCAGGTGGTCCATTAACGCCGGGTTGGTTGGCGGGTTGCTGATGCGGAAGTCGTCGTTCGGTTCGACCAGCCCACGCGCAATCAGGTGTGACCAGATGCGGTTTGCCTGGGCACGGGCGAAGAACGGGTTCTGCGCGGACGCGACCCAATCCGCCAGCGCCTTCACGCGGTCTTCGGCCAAGTCGGTTTGATTGCTGCCCAGAAACTTCGGCACCGCGTTGCCACCACGCGGGTGGGGTAGTTCGCCGGTGTGATTCACATACACGAGTTGATCGCCGTTGAACTCGTGCTTGTCGAGATCATCTCGGCGGACGTTGTCCGTGACCCGGTATTCGATGCGGGCAAACAGAGCCACGAAGCGGTGGTAGTCGTCTTGCGTCCACGTGTCGAACGGGTGGTTGTGGCACTTCGCGCAACTCACTCGCAACCCGAGAAACACCTGCGCCACCGACTCCGCCCGTTGGTACGGGTCGCGGATGGCCCGGTAAAAGTTGGCGGGCGGGTTGGCGTAAGTGCTGCCCCGACCGGCCAGGATTTCGCGGGCAAAGTCGTTGAGTGGTTTGTCCTCCGCGATCCAACCCCGAATCCAGCGGTGGAAAATCTGCACCCCTTTGTGGTCCAGCGACTTCTCCTCGTTGCGTAATAAGTCCGACCACTTCTGCGCCCAGTAGTTCGCAAACTCCGGGCGCCCGAGCAACGCATCAATCAGCTTCGCCCGTTTATCCGTGGCCGTGTCCGCAAGGAACTTTCGCACCTCGTCCGCAGTCGGCGTAATGCCGCAAGCGTCTAAATAAACCCGGCGGATGAACACGGTGTCCGAGCACAGTTCCGATGGCGTCATTCGCAATTGTTGGAGTTGGGCGAAAACATGGCAGTCGATCGCGTTGGACACCGGCACGTGCGAAAGATCGGTCGTCGGGCGGTTCGGCAAGAACGCCAACCGCACCGGCACTTGCAAATCCAGATACCGCACCAGCACCACCACCTCGCCGTCCTGTTCCTTCACCACGTCGCCTGTCGGGTATACTTTGGCCACGCCGACGTTGTTGGTCTCGAACGTGACCAAGTTCGTGACATCTCGCTTGCTGCCGTCCGCGAAGTGTGCGACGGCGTTCAGCGTGGTGCGGTCCGCCGGGGCCACGAGGATTTGGCCGACCGGCGTGACATCCAGTTTCACCGGCTTAATGCGTGACGCGGTATCGTACCGCGTCCCCGCTTCGACCCACCGGAGCAGCAGCGAATACTCCGTGCTGTTCGCCGAAAACCGCGCCCCGCCTTCGTGCGGCAACTGCCCGGCGGCCTTCTTCAACAGCAAGCTTTCACGCGGGTTCGTCACGTCCGTCCGGCGGGCTAGCATGTCCCGCGTCAGGGCGACAAAATCCCCCGCCGGGTTTTCCCCTCGCAACGAAAGCTTAAACCCACCCCGACCGTTCAGGTTGCCGTGACACGCACCCGCATTGCACCCCGCCCGCGACAACACGGCCATGACATCGTTTTGAAACGACACTGGTTCCGTAGCAAAACCAACAGTGGGTAACAGCACAAACCCAGCGGCGAGCAAGATTGTCAAACGCATCACACGCTCATGGAGAGAAAAGCAATCCGGCAGGGTGCAATTAGCATAACAAGTCTTGCAAGAAAAGGGGATTAGAAAACTGCGAGCAATTCTTGGATGGGGTGGGCGTTACGAAAATTTGTACACTTTGTTCGCAGACCGGGTTTTCGACCCCAAGGGGGTCGTTCCATTAGCCCAGGGTTGAGGAGCAAAGCGACGATTACCCTGGGAGGCTTCCACCCGCAGGAAGTCGGTTGGGGTTGGGTGCGGGTTCCCAGGGTATCGGGCCTTCGGCCCTCAACCCTGGGCTAATGGAACAACCCCGTTGGGGTAGAAAATGAAGATAACTAGACAAACCATCCACCAACAAATGTGCCGCCCACCCGGCTTGCCGTCTCTACGCCGGGGTTTCCGTGGTTCGGATGCCGGCGACCAGCTTCAAATACTGCAAAAAGAGATCGACGCCACCACAGGTTCGGATCGCCTCGGCGGTTTGACGGGCTTGGTCGGGACCGCCACAGACCCCAACAATTTTGTTGACCAGCGCGACGTTCGACAGCACCACCGGAAGGTCGGACGTAACCTTGGTGGGTACGGGCGTAGCGACGACTTTTTTGACCGCCGGAGCTGGCGCGGCCAGTTTTGCGCCAGCCGATTTGCTGGGCTGAGTCGGCTTCGGTGACAACGGTTGTGGCATCATGGCTTTCTTCTTCATGTCGGAGCGGATGTTGTAAATTTTGGACCGCATCGTTTCCAAAGATAACGTGACGCCCCGTTGTTTGGCGGACTGGATGACGGCATCCGCAAGCATGTCCAGGTCTTTGGAAAGGATCTCACGAATGATTTCAGAAGCGGTCAGAGCCACAGAAAATACTCCGATTGGGGGTGATAATAACAAGCGGCACGCCAGCACAACCGTGCCGGACTCGCGTGATCTTCCAGTATTGTGGCCTGGAGAATCTGGGTGACAACCTGAGACTTCCACAATTGTGCCGATTATTTTGATTACCCAGACGTAGAACCTGCCTACCCGCACGAGTGCTTCCAAGCACATCGGCGTGATGGGAGACTGGCAAATTATTCTGGCGGATTTGTAGGTCGTGGTCGAGGAGGCTTGGCGACGAGGCCCGACACAAAGCCTCCACCGAACAATCGGCTGATATTGTCCCTTCAATCCTGCATGTCGGGCCTCGCAAAGCCTCGACCACGACCTACAAATCCTGCAAAAGTCAGGCTGCCTAAAAAATTGCCAGACCGTCTCGAACGATTTCGCAAAAATCCTCTGGCGTTCCGTGGCAAAGGTTGGTATGCGACGCGAACTGCGGCAGGGTTGCCGGTTGGTTGATTTCTTCACTCGGTCGAGGATGCCATGATGCTCCGCTCTTCGTTTCGTCGGGTTGTCCGGCTTGCCGCGGTCGCCGGCGGGGTCGGGTTGGTCGCCGTGGCGGTCGCTCAACAACCCGACAAGCCCGTCAAACCGGCCAGTTACATTCCGCTTGCCGAGTCCACGGGGACCGTCAAAGTCGAAGTGACTACGCCACCCGTCAACGGGATGGAAGCGTTCCCGAAAATGATCGGGGACGCCAAGACGGCCTACGGCAAGGTCCGGGACTACGCCGGGCACATGGTGCGACAAGAACGCATTGGCGGCAAGCTTCAAGCGGAACAACTCACGGAATTGCGCGTCCGCGTGCAGCCGTTTTGTGTGAACGTGAAAGTGACCAAACCGCTGTCACTCGCTGGCGAAGAGACCAGTTATCTCTCCACCAAGACCCGCACCACGGTCCGACATCGACCCGCTGGCACCGAAGGCGTTCGCGGCTTCCAAACGCTCGAAGTCAACGATGCCAAAGTGTTGAAGGATACCCGGCACACCATGACCGAAGTTGGCGTCATGGCGGTGCTGGAGCGGATCGAAAAAATCGTTGGCACGGAAAAACGCCTCAACCACCCGGTGCAAATCCTGGTCAGCGATTACACGTTCGGCGACAAGTCGGTGACACGGTTTGAAGTGTTCACGGAGTTCCCGCACCCCGCACACTACGCCCATCGGTGTGTGGTCTACATCGACAAAGAATCGAAACTGCCGGTACGGTTTGAAGCTTACGACGCGCCCAAGGTCGGCATGGTGGAAGGGGACATGATCGAGATGCAAGGCTTCATCGGCCTGAAGTTCAACGTCGGCCTCGGCGAGAGCAACTTCGAGCGCTAACGCGCGGAGCGAAAACAGTGTGGGGGAAGCGACGGGTCGCCGCCGTGTCTGTAGTCCGGTCGTGGCTAAACGGTGACGGACGCGAAAACAGTGTGGGGGAAGCGACGGGTCGCCGCCGGGAAACCAGCGAGTCGGCCCGTCCGCCATTTGCAGGCACTACTTGCTCAGCAATTCGTACTTTTCAGTCTGGGTGCCGCTTTTCACGGTGAGTTTGAACGTACTGCTGGTGTTGTATTTAGCCGGAATCAACTCGACGGTTTCGTCCACGGTTGGGCTGTCAGGCGTGTCGTACATCTTCTTTTTGCCGAGCACTTTCGACGCCGAAAACATTACCTTCATTTCTGCCGTCGGCACGCTCGCCGTGAACGCGCCATCCTTGATCGTCGCGGAGCTGCCGCCCGATTTGCCGTCCACCGCTTCAAAGTTGACGACGCCTTCTTTCAGGGGTTGGCCATCCAGCGAGACCGTGCCATTGACCGTTCCTTTCGACGGACCGTCCGAACAGCCCAGCAGTCCGAGTGGGACAACGAGCAAAAACGACAGACAGAGCCGGTGTAACAATTTGTGCATGAGTGATCCTTCAATTAGGGGTGAAAGCACCACACGCCGCGCGTTCTAAAACTGTTAGAACACACGGCGTGCGGAATGAGTTGTTGTCTCGAAACGGTTAGTAATCGCCCAGGACTTCGCCGCCGTTCATGGTGCCCAGCGCCCGCCACGTCACGATGGCGATGCTGTCCCGAATGAAGCGAACGGAGCCGTCACCCAGCAGCACGTTCACGCCACCCGTGTGCCGACTGCGCGCGGACTTGAAGGCGGTGCCCGAAGCGGCGTTCGTACAGGGGGGGTTGCCAGGATACGTCACGTCGTTGCAGTACGGGGAGACGTCTTTCACGGTGGTGTTCGGCAGTTGAATCGTCATGAACTGCGTACAGGGCCGGTCGTCGTTCAAGAAATCCCCACGGATGTCGAAATCATTATCCCCTTTGGCCATGATGATTTCCGACATCAACAACGTGTTCGAGGTTCCGTCCGTCAAGTCCGTGATCTTCGACTTACGGGGAAGACTACCGTTGGCACCATCGGTGTACCCGAAGGGTGCGACACCCAGAGCGAGTGCTTGTAATGGGTCACCTGTGTTGAAGGGCACCCGCTGGTTGCCCCAGTTCACCACATAGGCACCGCGGGCACGCCAGTAGATGTCGCCTTGCCAGATCGCGCCGACGCGGTCGCTCGGGCAGTAGTAGAGCGGTGCTGTCTTGGAGTAGATACCAGTCAACGTGCCAGTGTAGGTGTTCGGTTGTTGGTAGAAGTGCGCCTTTTCGTCGTACACAGCCGAGAAGTTGCCTTGTTCCACATACGGCCAGCAATTGACAACCCAGGTGCGACGGGGGTTGTTTTGGGCACCGACCGGCAAGTTGCCGATGGCGTCGTGGTGGCCGTGCATCGCAAGGCCCCACTGCTTGAAGTTGTTTTGGCATTTCATCCGGGATGCCGCTTCGCGGACCTTTTGCACGGCGGGTAACAGCAGGCCGATCAGAATTGCGATGATGGCAATCACCACCAGCAACTCGATCAGCGTAAACCCGGCCCGTCGTGAACGACGAACCGTAACGGGAGAGACCATAAAATCCTCACAACAGAAGAGGGGAGTAGAGAAACATTGGACTTGCACGGAACGAGTCCAATGTCCTGTTATACCCGATACGATGGGGAGTGCAATTTAAGAATGGAAATTGATTTTAATTTTAGGGAACTAACGGCTTCAATCGTCGGTTGGCGGCTGACTGAGACAGGATCGAGGTGCAAAGTTTCATCGGCTTGAAGTTCAACGTCGGCCTCGGCGAGAGCAACTTCGAGCGCTAACACGCGGGTTGAAACAGGACGGGCCGCCGCCGGGAAACCAGCGAGTCGGCCCGTCTGCCATTGAACGGGGTTACTTCTTTTTCGGTTCCCCTTCGGCGGTGGGTGGGTTCGAGGGGAGCGGGGCGATGATACCCTTCGGCTCGGGCGGCGCCGGGTCCAGTTTGAAATCGTACCGGGCGGGTTCCGGTGCGCTGATGACGTCCAGCGCCAAGGCGGACGTTTCCAACTGCGTGTACTTCATGTCCGCGTACCACTTGGTGATGTACGGATTCTTGGGGTCCACTTCCGCCGCCGCTTCAATCGTCACGCGGTAGGCGCCGGGCGGCGCGCCGTCCCTCGCACCCGTCTTGATGACGTACACGCCGTCCGTAATCGTGCCCTGGGAAACTTCCTTGGTTTGATTTCCCTTGCTTACGTCCGCGTGCAAGATGACGTGGCCGTAGGCGACGGGGCTGCCGTTCTTCAGCGTGACTTTGCCGGTGACGGGCATCAGCTTGGGGCCGGACGGGTCGCACCCGCACAGGCCCACGGCCGAGCAGCAAAAGGCGATCAACGCGATCCCACGCAGGGGGGTCAAAAGTGCGTACATGGTTGCTCCGGGTGGTTAGTCGTCTTGGATGACTTCACCACCGGCACGGGTGGCAAGGGCACGGTAGGTTTGAAGGGGGATGCTGGACCGGACGAACCGGACGCTGCCGTCGGCCATGCCGAACTGACCGCCGCCGGTGTGCAGGCTGCGGAACGAATACCGGGTCGGCCAACGGGTGATTTGCGTGGCGGAGAACCCGATGTCCGGGTCACCGATGACGTTGCCCACGTTGAGCGGGATGGCGCACGTCCCGTTGGCACCGTTCGGGGCCGCCCACTCGTTCCAGCGGACGTAGGCGCCCACGTCCTCGCCGATCATGAACGTGTTACTGGTCCCGTCGGTGATCTGGAGGAGGCCGAGGTTGCCGTTGCGAATGTCGGACCGCCAGAAAATACCGTTGCCACGTTCCAGGCCGTTCTGCAGCATGTTTAACGCCGCGCCGGTCGCGCCTGCGGTGGGGTTGCGGTACGAGGTGGAAAAGGCACGATCCGGATTGGGGTTGTAAAAGTCCGTCCCCCAGTTGTCCCCGCTGACGCCTTTGTAACTGGTCATCACGGCCGTCCCCAGGTTGGCACCATCCGTCCGCAACCGTGGGGTGGAGATGTCGGACGGGCAGGTGATGGCTTTGAAATCCAGCCGGTACGCGACGATGGCCGGGGCGGCGTTCAAGTTCCCCAGCGGAATGTTCCCCGAGGTGGCGAGGTTCGCCTGCTCGAAGTACGGCAAGAGCCGCGCGATCCAGCTCCACCGCGGCGTCGTGTTGCTGCCGCAACACCCGGTGCCGGCGCCGTTGATTTCGCCGTGGGAGGAAAGCCAGTGCAAGGGGTTCCCGGAGCCGTTGCGGGGAAGCGTTCCCTCGGCGTCGTGGTAGTTGTGACACGCCAACGCCAGTTGCTTCAAGTTGTTCGTGCACGACGCCCGCGCCGCTGCTTCGCGGACCTTTTGCACGGCGGGTAACAGCAAGCCGATCAGAATTGCGATGATGGCAATCACCACCAGCAACTCGATCAGCGTAAACCCGGCCCGTCGAGAACGACGAGCCGTAACGGGAGAGACCATACAATCCTCACGCAAGAAGATAGGAGAATGGAGTAGTCGTGGGAATCACTCCTGACGATTCCCACACCACTTATAACCGATGTGTAAACGAATGCAATTACTAACTGCCAGTCGAATTGCGAATAAGGTGTGGTCGGTTATTCCGGCGAACCGGCTGCGGTAGCGGCGGGTGGGCTGCCACAAACGGGTGGTTGGTTTCCACCCAGGCGACTGATGTCGCCGGTTCGCCGGGTCACACTTTGTGGCGTACCGTGATTGTTACGGATAATCACTCGGTCGGCCTAGCGCGGTGTCGTTGATGTGCAGTCCGGCGCGGACGAAGCCGTTGTCGTTTTGGTAAATCTCGTCGCGGTTGATCCCGACCGCCGAGATGGTCGAGTATCGCACGGAACCCCCGGCAAAGAGTACGTTTTGGCCGTTGCCATGTGGGGAGTAGGGGCCGCCCGTCGGTGCGGACCGGAGGGAGGGGAGGTCCGCAACAACGGGTACGCCGTCGGTCACGCCCGTTGCAGATTCCGTGCGACGAAGGCCGGTGATACTGCCGGTCGAGGTGCGGTAGCCCAAGGAGTAGGAGTACCCCACCTTCATCAGCGCGTCGGTCGGGTTCGTTGCGAACGTCACAGGCTTCGATTCGTCGGACTCACTGGCGGGGCAAAGCAGCGGGCGAAAGGATTCATACTGTCCAGCGCGGGCGAGTTCGGTGACGAACGCACCCGC
This sequence comes from Fimbriiglobus sp., assembly GCA_031368205.1. Classification (GTDB taxonomy): domain Bacteria; phylum Planctomycetota; class Planctomycetia; order Gemmatales; family Gemmataceae; genus Fimbriiglobus. The sequence continues at coordinate 23,247 of JANLRE010000922.1, forward strand.
AACCGGGACCGATTGCGTGCCGACTTCCGGGTACCGCCCGCTGTGCGTGTCGGTGTACCCCGTCAACGCGACGTGGAGTTGCCGGAGTTGATCCTGACACGCATACACTTGGCTCGTGTGGCGGATTTTCCCGATCGCACCAAACACAAGGCCGAAGGCAATGAACGCAATACCCGCCGCCACGGCCACGTCAATGCGCCGCCAGTTCGGGATCACCCAATCCCCGGACGTGACCACCCGACGCATCGTGATCTTGTCGCGCGGCTTCGTAGCCGGCGTCGGTTCGCGCTGAAGGCGTTCTGTTGCAATGTGCTGGGCGGTCCGCGCCAGTGTGGCGACGACTAATCCGGCAGGCGGTTTGAATGCGTTTCGATCCGCTGCTAAAAGGTGCACCGTGGAGCGAAGCCGGTTGATTTTGCCGGCATCGTCCGGGTGGGTGACGAGGTGCTGTTCCAACGCGGCCCGCTCGGTCGGCGTCAGTTGATTCAGCACGTAATCGACGAGTTGATCGTCCATTGGCTTGTTACCCCAGAATAGTTCTACGGGTCACTCATCCCTGTTATTCATCCCGATCAGTCGAAGACTGATTCACAGCTTCCCACACTTCACTGAGTTTGGCGAGGGCCGCATGGAGGCGGGATTTCACGGTGCCAAGCGGGATGTCCAACACGTCCGCGATTTCCTGGTAGCGTAGCCCCTGAAAATACGCTAAAAGTACCACTTGCCGCAAGAGGTCTGGTAGCTGTTCGACCGCATGCCGCACCAGTTGCCGCAACTCCGCTCGTTCGGCCAGTTCAACCGGGCCGGGGTCTTTGGTTTGCAGCACCTCAAACAGCGGTCGGGCCGAGTCGTCGTTGCCGTCATCCCCGGCTAGTAGCGGGTCCGCCCGACTGTCGATCCGCCGGTTACGCCGCCGCAGGGCGTCAATCGCCTGGTTAGTAGCGATCGTGTAAATCCACGGTCGAACCGGGCGCCCCGCCTGATACTGATCCATCTTCACAAAGATCGCCACGAACGTGTTTTGAAACACGTCCGCCGCAAGGTCATCGTTGCCAAC
>JANLRE010000937.1:0-6894 GCA_031368205.1 Fimbriiglobus sp.
AGTAGCGGTCGCCGCGTCCACCGCCGCTGCAACCACCTCCGCCGCAGCGACCACCGCCTCCACCGCCGAAGCCACCGCCGCCACCGCTGCGGCCTCCACCGCCGCCGCCGCCGTAGCCACCACCGCCACTGCTGCGGCCTCCGCCGCCGCCGCCGTAGCCACCACCGCCGCCGCTGCTGCCTCCGCCCCCACCATACCCGCCGCCGCCACCGCCGCCGCTGCGCGGACGTTCTTCCCGTGGGCGGGCTTCGTTGACTGTTAGTTGGCGGCCTTGAAATTCGGCGCCGTTAATGGCTTGGATCGCTTCTTCCACGCCTGACGACATTTCCACGAAGCCAAACCCACGTGACCGTCCGGTTTCCCGATCGGTGATGAGTTGTGCGTTCGTGACGGTGCCGTATTGGCCAAAGAGTTGTTCCAAATCCGCTGCTGTTGTTGAGAACGAAAGGTTCCCAATGTATAAATTCTTGCTGCTCATGCAGCTCCCTCACAGGCAGTGCGACGCACATTCCGGTGCCGACTGCCGACCATGCTGACAATACGGTTACCGACCTTCGATAACCTGGATTGAGGTGCGAACGCGGGGCCACAAATAAAATAACCACCGCCATCGACTCATCTGCGGTCCGTCACCGGGAGCTTGCGAGTTTGTAAGCTGATCCGCCAAACGTGAACGCCAACGACCCGTTCGTCTCTTCCTAACTTGTGGGTCCACTCCCACGAGTTAAAGCGAAGTATAGAGCACCGGGCGAAAAAACAATAGGCGTTTTTCACAGAAATCCTCACGTTCTTGAAATGTCCGAGGTTGGCAGGGCTTGCACGGTCACCGAGCCATCCACGTGAAACCGGACTCGGTCCGGTTTCCAATCCATCAACGGTCGCGGACTTCCTAACACGACATCCATCATCGCCTGGGCGATATTGAAGTTCGCAAGCTGGCGTAACCCGACATAGGAAGTCGTGAGCCGGGGGTTGATCTCGATGGCAAAATCTTCGGACCCGTCTGCCGCTTCGCCCATAACCAAATCAACACCGACATACCCGAGAAGCCCTTCTACTGCGTCGATTGCACGTCTGCCAAGTTGAACGGCACGTTCGGCTAGATGAGTCGGAATTGGCGTTTCCCCGCCCTGGTACCGGAAGCGGCCATCTTGCGACAGGATTTGAACCGTCGGCAATAATGGAAGTGCCACCCCTGAGCCAACGAGAAACGCCACGCTCACGGCACGCCCCGGCACGAAATCTTGCAAAAGCAGCGAACTCTCATTGAAGCCTTCAAGCAGGTTGTTGTCACGGAAGTGGTTGAGCTGGTTGTGTGTGTCAAAGCGAAACGTGGCTGTGGAACCGGCACCATGAATGGGTTTGCACACAATCGGAAATCGCAAGTGTGTTTGCAACCCGTCGCGGAAGGAAGTGGTTCGCGGGGTTGGTACGTCTGCATCAGTCCAGAGTTGGGCCAAAGCCAGCTTATTGGAAGTCAGTGCCATCGAACGGCGATCGCAGCCCATGAGTTGGCCACCGGCTTCCCGTACCCAGTCACATCGACATTGCAATTCTCCATCAAGCTCAGGGGCAATCACCAGTGTAAAAGTGCTGGATTGCACTTCGTGTAAAAACGCCGATTGTTCTTCCGAAGAATGGGGATCGAGTTCCAGCACCCGAACCGTCACGTCCGGGATCGCGCGGAAGTCGGCGACGACGGCATCCCGCATGGCACGGCCTTCCTGCCAAAGGGAATGGGCTGGGTCCGACGGGTGTCGGCCCAGCCCCAGTGCCGTGCAGTATTCATAAACGAAAATCGTGGCCATCTCGATTTTGACATTCCCGGCGAACCGGCGACATCAGTCGCCTGGGTAAAAACCTGTCACCTGCTGATGGCAGCCCACCCGGCAGCTTACGCAGCCGGTTCGCCGGGATCGAAAAGTACACCCTCATCGCATCATCGGTTTTGCGGGAATGGTGTCACGATCGGTTGCGATGACACACCTGTCGGTAAACTTGCTGGCACTGGGTCTGGTGAGGCTGGTCCCCGGTAACGGCTTGGAAATGTCACACTGCCGCTTTGGTTGAATGTCCCTGGTGCATCCGCCGGAACCAATTGGGGGCGCAAGTTCGAGGCTTCCGTTGTGCCCGATGTGCGGGGTGGCGGCATTGTCATCGGGTTCATCGGCAACGGCATCGGTGCCGGTGCGGTGGGTTGATAGTTTTCCCACGGCCGCGTTTGGGGTGGTGTCGCCACTCCCGGCACGGTCCCGGTCGTTGGTAGCTGCAATGGCATCGCGCTGTTCGGCAGCGGCTGGTACTGATGCAACGGTTGGAACGGCAGTTCGGCGGGGTGTTCCCGCAGCTTCAGGGCGGCTTCGGTGGCCGCGAAGTGATCCGCCGCCTTCTTCTGCACATGCGCCGGCAACGGGCCGTCGGCAACGCTGACGTTGTTGTACTGTTGGATTGTCCCCTTCGCATGTTCCAACGCCGCCAGTGCGTTGTTGTAATCCGCAATCGCACGGTACTCCGCCGCAGTGGCAGTCGCCAATTGTTGCTGGGCTAACAGGAGGTTCAAAACGAACGAGGCAGCCGCTTCCCCCGCCCCGGTAACCCCTTTTTGATACAGCTCAACATCGTTTTCCACCCGTTTCGCCGTTGAAATACGTTCCTCCCGAGTGCTCACAATCAACTCCGAGGCTTCTTCGATTTGCCGATACCGTTGGGCGACATCGAATCCGACTTTGCGCTCGGTGTCCAGAACTTGAAGGGCGTAACGCTTCAAGTTTAATTGAGCCTGTCGGACCAACGAGTTGGCATCCCGGAAGCCGAGCGGCATGTCGAGCCGTAAGCCGAGTTGGTAACTGTTGAACTGATTGCTGGCCAAACTCCGGAACGCATTGTCTTCGATGTTGGCACCGTCGAGGCGTGGCCCCAAGCCGGCGATGTCGTAACTCGAAAAGAACCGCAGGTCGGGTTTGCGGAGATTTTTTTGCGTCAACAAATCCAGTTGCCGGGCTTTGAGTTCTTGCCGCGCGATCAACAACTCGGGCCGGTTCTGAACCCCATCGCGGTGGATTTCGTCCCAATTCGGCACGTACTTCGCCAAGATCGGTTCGTCAACGGGTACCAACCGGGTTCCGTCATCCAATCTCATCCCGAGTAGGTCGCGGAGGGCTTGTTCCGTGGAAAGAACTTGTCCCCGTGCCCGGATAACTTGAGACCGGAAGTTAAAGTATTGGGCACGGTTTTGATACGCCAATTGCTGCCGCGCGATCCCGCCGGCACTCCGTGCTAAAATAAACTGATAGCCGTCCAGGGCTTGCTTCAGCCCCTCTTCTTGGGCCGCGAGGTTGTAGTACGCACTGAACAAGTTCCAGTAGGCCGTCTCGACGTTGAGCAACTGCTGGTTAACTATGCGATCGAACTCGGCCCGCTGTTGCTCGGACCGAATCCGGGTAATCAAAATCCCTTCGGTGCCAGCCCCGGTCGTGCGGAAACCTTGAATCAATTGGCTACCGGGGTGGTTCGGCAACAGTTGATTGATCTCGACCCCGAACGCTTGCAACAGCGGTTGCTCGAACACGAACTGGACGCGCGGCGTGTAGGAAGTCACGAGCGAGACGAACGCCGTGTTCGTCGGCGGTTGGGCGAGCTTGGAGTACTGCGTGCTGAACACGATCCCGGCCACGCCGCCCGTGGGCAGTGGCTTGGCGATCGTACTGCTGAGCGTGGCGCTATCGCCGTTCGAGAAGCTTTGTTGCAGAGTCAGCGTCGGGGAATCGTTCTTGTTCCACGACATGCTGGTGATCCAGCGGGCGTCGAACTTCGACAGCGACCGTTCGATTTCTGCCGCGCTGATCGCGGGGTCCACTTTGAAGGCCTGAATGCTGTCAGTGCCCGATGAACCCCGTCCAGTGAACTGCGGGAGTTGCAGGTTCGAGTTACCGGGGTTCAACGACGACCCGCCACTGTTACCTTGCTCGATCGCCAACGCAATCGCCTGCTTCAGTGTCAGGTACACCGGGGTCCGGTTCGGATCAAGAACCGTCGCCGGCGGGGCGATCGACTTCACGTCGGGAGGGACGATGGCCGCGTGTGGCTCGGATTCGAGCTTGGCTAAGTTCACGTTACCAATGGCATTCTGGTAGTCTCCCGGCTCCATGAAGAGCTGTTGTTTACACCCACCCAGGGTGGCGAGGAGGAGTAATCCTCCGAGCAATCGTATTGTCCATCGCTTCCGCTTCATGGCTGTTCCCATCTGCATTCCCCAGTCGCCGGTGCCGTGATTCCCCGTGCCGGTAGGGTTCAGGAACTCTCATCGACAGTAAACCGGGAAGAATTGATGGGTCTTGCCGTGCGGACGGGAAGTTTTTTGGAAATGATGCCGAAACTGCGGGGTTTGACTCAAGTTGCCAACGATGCGGCAATCTAGCGACCACGGGCAATCGGCTAATCTGCCAATGGCATCGTGGATTGGGGCAACTGGCGAGGCACGACCGCGATGACTTTCAGTCCCAACGCCCGCTTGATGGGAATGAGTTCGCCGACATCGTTGCCCTCAACCCAATGGCCGATGAACTGCAACGCATACCCCAACACAAACAGCCCCACCCCCCAGTACCATTCCAGAACAAACAGAAGCACCAATCCAACGAGTGTGAGCGGAATCCCGATCAGGTGAATCCCGAAGTTCAACAGGTGCTGATGCCGCTCCCGCCAATTGACAATCGCCCGCTTCGCCATTTTCCAGACCAGACGAGCAATCGGGAACGAGTGGCGTTTCGGATTCGGATTCATGCGGGTCAGTGTAATCTGCGGTAGTGGTTCCGGATAGGTATGCCGCAGTTGTTTGTTAGCCCGAAGCGCTAGCGAGGGAACAGACCAAACCGTCGCTAATGCTTGGGCTAACTTCAACTGCATCCTATCGGCAAACTCAGGGGCAAATGGACGTGTTCCTTGACGCGACCGCGAAATAAGATGGCAGGAAGTCGAGTACCGTTGATTCCGGAGAGTTTGCATGATCGCCATCGCGCCGTCGATTTTAGCCGCCGATTTTTCCCGACTCGGTGAACTGGTCCGCACGATTGATCGTGCGGGGGCGGATCGCATTCACGTTGATGTAATGGACGGCCACTTCGTACCGAACTTGAGTATGGGTTCGGTGGTGGTGAAGGGACTGCGTCCCGTCACGAAGCGACCGCTCGAAGTTCACCTGATGGTGGAACAACCGGCGATGTTCGTCGATGGGTTCGTTGCGGCGGGGGCGGACACGTTGATCTTTCATCTCGAAGTCGTCCCGGACCCACTCGAACTGATTACGCACATCCGTTCCAAAGGCACCAAGGTGGGGCTGGCGTTTAATCCGGATCATCCGGTGGAACGGATCAAGCCGTACTTGGGCGACATTGACGTGGCGCTGTGCATGACCGTGTTCCCCGGATTCGGCGGGCAGGCGTTCATCACGGAAAGCCTGGAGCGAATCGCGGCCCTTCGGCAGTTGATCCAGTCTCAAAACCCCAATTGCGAACTCGAAGTCGATGGGGGGATCGACCTGAAAACGTGCAGCGCCGCCGTCACAGCCGGGGCGAACGTCATCGTGGCTGGCACTGCCATTTTCGCCGCGCTGGATGGTCCCGAAAAGGCGATGACGCAGTTCTTGGCGCTCGCATCGTCAACACCCAAACCCTGGGCGAAGTGATTTCACAATTCTGAAGAATTCCGATCGTGTCCAGTTCCGGTACACTCCGACAACACTACTTGCTGGAGTTCTAACCACACGGAGTTGCACGATGGGCCATCGTTGGCTACTCCAAGTCGTTGTGGGTACTGTTTGTTTAGTAACGTCTCCCAGCACGCCCCGTTTGACATCAGCACCTGTACCGGCAACTCCAAACTCTCACGCACCTCGGCTTATTGATCGCCCGGATGATGTCGAATGGGAATCGTGGGCCAGGACGGACCCGGTTCGTTTTCTGGATGCGTGCCGCCTTCACGTTCAGTCGCACTGCCACGGTTATCACGCCACACTTGTGAAACAAGAACGAATCGGAGGGGTCTTGCACCCCACGGAAGAAATCGCCGTGACGGTACGGGAGAAGCCGTTCGCCGTGCTAATGATTTGGAAGCACGGCGCTCGCAAAATACTCGGGACCACGGTTCGCGGAACATTGTTTGTTGCGGGGCAAAACGACGGCAAGATGATCGTCTGGCGGCCTAATGCCCTCGCCAGCTTCCTGCGGTTTTACGCGGTGTCACCGGCGGACACTCAGGCCCGAGCCGCATCCCGTTACAGTATCACGGAATCGAGCTTGTCGCACACGGTTGACCGGACGTTTCAAGCGTGGTCCGCAGCGGCGGAGGTCGGTCGGCTGCATTGTGAATACCAGGGGAAACGAGCGATCCCCGAAGTCGGGGGGCGGGTGTGCCACGTCATTCAACGCACCTGCGACCCAGCCGAAGTGGATTTGTTTTTAAGGGACGATCCCCGGCAGAATCTCAGCCCTGATTCCGGAGGTGCGTTTCGTACCATCACGATCATGATCGACGCCGAGACGCGATTACAAGTCGGGTCCGAGTTGCGTCGGGCGGACGGGGAACGGATTGGAACGTACTATTTTCGGGACGTGGTGCAAAACCTACGGTTTGCAACGGACCCATTCACGAACGCAGCGTTCAAGGATTGAGCAGTGGTGGACTGGTTCGCTGGATGGCTTGCCGGATGACGCGGAGGAACTCTTCAATACTGAAGGGCTTGTTGAGAATCGCGGTCACCCCAGCGCCGTGAAGCCTGGCCTGAATGTGTTGGTCCGAATGGCCGGTCATGAAAACGATCGGTAAGTCTGTGCGGGTTTGGCGGATGCGGGAGATCATCTCCTCACCGTTTAGTCTTGGCATCAAGAAATCGACAAC
>JANLRE010000949.1:0-4170 GCA_031368205.1 Fimbriiglobus sp.
GGGTACATTCTTGAAAAGCTTGGTGAGGTACTGCCGGGCGGTGGCATTCGGTTCGGATGTCGCGTACGCCCCGCCACGCCGACGAGCCACGACCCGAGCGAATCCGCGCGTTGGACCGTGTTCGCCCGAGTCGCCAGGATCAAAAACGTCGCTTGAAACGCATCGTCCGCCAAAGACGCATCCACCAATCGCCGACAAACCCGATGCACCACCGGCCCGTGCCGCCGCACGATTTCACCGAACGCCACTTCATCGCGGCACGCCAAAAACAGGTGCAACAACTCCGCATCCGGTGCGGTCGGACGGGTCAACTGCCGCAATAACCGAGGGAGCATGGTTTGCCTCGTGAACTTTCGTTTCCCACCAAGTAGTGTGCGCTGACCGGACCAAGTGGCCAAGTATTTTCCGCGCTGTTTTGGTGTGGCTTCCACCTTCTGCTACGATTTCATCATCAAACTCCCCGACTAGTTGGACCGACGGCATGATAACACTTTCCATTGACGGCCGCGAAGCGACGGTCCCTGTTGGCACAACGGTGTGGAATGCGGCGCGCGGCTTGGGCGTGGATATTCCGGTGCTGTGTCATTTGCCGAAGATGGACCCGGTGGGCGTGTGTCGAATGTGTGTGGTGGACGTGGGCGGGCGGGTGTTGGCGGCAAGTTGCGTGCGGCCGTGTGAACCGGGAATGAAGGTCGTCACCGATTCGCCGAGGGTTGAAAAACAACGCGCGATGTTGACGGCCCTTCTGCTGGCAGATCACCCGTCGCCGTGCGTGAAGGAACGCACTACGGGTGATTGCGAACTGGAGGCACTCGGGCGACGCTACACCGGAGCGTTACAAACCGTCACGAAGTTCAGCACGCCACATCAAACCCGACCGCACGATCATTCCTCGAAGGTGATCGCCGTCGATCATCAGTCGTGCATTTTGTGTGATCGGTGCGTGCGAGCTTGTGACGAGATTCAATGCAACGAAGTGATTGGCCGAACTGGGAAAGGGTACACCACACGCATCGGCTTCGATCTCGATTTACCGATGGGCAACTCGACGTGTGTCTCCTGCGGGGAGTGCGTGGCCGCGTGCCCGACGGGGGCGTTGATGAACAAAACCATCACGCTGCAAATGCTGCCGACGACCGAAACGAAGAACGTCGAGAGCGTCTGCCCGTATTGCGGGGTGGGGTGCGCGATCACGTATCACGTCAGTGAGCGCGACAACAAAATCCTCAGCGCCGAAGGCCGGGAAGGCGGCGGCAACGACGCCCGATTGTGCGTGAAAGGCCGATACGGCTGGGACTATTCGTCCCACGAGCAACGCCTGACAAAGCCGCTCATCCGCCGGGCCGAGTTCTACCCGAAGGGCGCGTTGTCGAATGAAACCGCCGGGAAGCCGGGCAAGAACGCCCGCGTCGATTACGCCGAAGTGATGCCCGCGTTCCGCGAGGCATCGTGGGACGAAGCACTCGATTTGATCGCGTCGAAGTTCCTAGCGATTAAACACCAACACGGGCCGCGTGCCCTCGCCGGGTTCGGTTCGGCGAAGTGTAGCAACGAGGAAGCGTACCTGTTTCAAAAGCTCATGCGGGCGGCGCTGGGCACCAACAACGTCGATCACTGCACTCGCTTGTGCCATGCGTCCAGCGTGGCGGCGTTGCTGGAAGGCATCGGCAGCGGTGCGGTCACGGACGTGTTCCCGAACGCCAAGCACGCCGACTTCATTCTGCTCACCGGGTCCAACCCCACGTCGAACCACCCCGTTGCCGCCACGTTCTTCAAGCAAGCCATCAAGCGCGGCACGAAGCTGCTCGTTGTCGATCCGCGCCGCCCACAAATTGCCGACTTCGCCAACTGGTACTGCCAGATTCGGCCCGGCACGGACGTGGCGTTTTACAACGCCATTATGTACGTGTTGGTTGCGGAGAATCTGGTGAACCACGACTACATCCGCGACCACACGGAGAACTTCGCGGCGCTGAAAACCCAGGTGGAGAAGTACCCGCCGGAGCGCGTCGCCCCGGTGTGTGGCATCCCCGCCGAACGCCTGCGCGAGATCGCCCGCGAAATCGGCCGCGCGAAAAACATGATGGTGTTCTGGGGCATGGGCATCAGCCAGCACACCCACGGCACGGACAACGCGCGGTGCCTGATTGCCCTGTGCTTGATGACCGGCAACGTGGGCCGCGAGGGGACGGGGTTGCACCCGTTGCGTGGGCAAAACAACGTGCAAGGGGCGTCCGATTCGGGGCTGATCCCGATGATGTTTCCGGACTATCAACTCGTGGAAACCCCGGCAATCCGTGAGAAGTTTGAAACGGCGTGGGGTGTCCCACTCGACCCCAAACGCGGCCTCACGGTCGTCGAAATCATGGGCGCCGCACTCAAGGGGGACGTTCGCGGGATGCTGATGCTCGGCGAAAACCCGTTCCTGTCGGACCCCAACATCAACAAGGTTCGCAAGGCCCTGAGCAGTCTGGAATTCCTCGCGGTGCAAGACATTTTCCTCACCGAAACGGCGGAGTTTGCAGACGTGATTCTGCCCGCGTCGTCGTTCTTCGAGAAACTCGGCACGTACACCAACACCGATCGCCGCGTGCAAATTGGTCGCCCCGCCATCGCCCCGCCCGGCGAAGCCCGCACCGATTGGTCCGTACTGTGCGACCTCTCCACACGCCTCGGCTACCCGATGCCCTACGAATCCCCCGAACAGGTCTTCGACGAAATCACGACGCTGTCGCCCAGCTACGCCGGGCTGAGTTACGCCAACCTGCAAGGCGGCGGGAAGATCTGGCCGTATCAACCGGGCGCGGACAATTCGTCATCGGATTACATCGGCGAAAAGGTACTGTTCGGTGACTCGTTCCCGACGGCAAACGGGCGGGCGAAGTTTGTCCCGGCGGAGTTCGCGGAGGCCGCCGAGATGCCCGACCCCGACTACCCGTTCGTGCTAAACACGGGTCGTGTTCTCGAACACTGGCACACCGGCACCATGACCCGCCGCAGCTACGCGCTGGATGCCCTCAGCCCCACGCCGTTCGTGGAAATGCACGCGGACGACTTGGCAAAACTCGGCGTGGCGGACGGGCAAGAAGTCACGGTGAAATCCAAACGCGGCGCGATTCAGTTGCCGACGAAGGCGAGTCGGGGGATTCAATCGGGCAGCGTGTTCATCCCGTTCCACTTCCGTGAAGCCGCCGCCAACGTGCTGACCAATGATGCCCTGGACCCCTACGGTAAAATCCCCGAGTTCAAGTTCTGCGCCGTCCGGATCGAAGCGTAAATCTGTTGGGCCGCTGTCCCTTCAAATTGGGAGCGTGTTAAACTCATCCTTCGCTACGAAATAGTTAGCGCAGCAATGTGGTAAACTGTCAGCTCGAACCGTCGCGGTGCGGTAATCTGAATCTGTTCATCGTTTCCTTCCGTGTGAGTCGCCTGTGAATCCGTGTCGTCAGCTTGTCGCGTTTGCGCAGAACCAACTTGACGCGGACGATGTGTTTCGCGCCCTTGTCAGTTATGAACAGTGGCTGGCGCCGGTGCCGGTGTTACGAGAGCATTACGGGCGGACCGCGTTCGACCAAGTGGTGATGTACGGCCACGTTGCCGACTTCCCGCCGGGCGAATTGTGGCTGTTCACGGACGACGACGCGGCGCACCGGGCCAAGATCGCCGGGTCAAATCTGGGCGCGTTCGCCATCAACAACGCCGGGGTTGATCTGTTCGGCAAATTGCACCCGGATTGGCAATTCATTCGCGTGAACCCGGTTTCGCCTGCGGAATTATCCTGGACGTTCCCGCGTGAAACTTTCGAGGTTCTTCAGGCATGGGTTGCCGCGATTCGGTTTGAAGCGGAAGTGCGTGCGTGGGCTGCTGGCCGCCCAGTGGACCTGAACGCCCTGGCAGGCTACCGGCAATTTTCAGCGTTCTTGTTTGCGAACAACTCGGTTCTCACACTCCCGGAACAGGGTGGCCTGATGAACCCGGCGGTCGTGCTGACGGCAGCCGATTGTGCCCGCGATCTGTTGACCCGGTTACCGGACGCGGTGCGGAACGACGTGCGGCAAGTGTTCACCACGGGCGAGCAACTCATCGAGATGCTGCCCGAACAAGGGGTCGATGGCTTGCTCATCAACCCGTTCGGCCCCGGCCCGATGTTTCCCCATCGACTGACCGCGC
>JANLRE010001016.1:0-5921 GCA_031368205.1 Fimbriiglobus sp.
CTGTTGCCCTTCATCGAACAAGGCAACATTGAAAAACAAGAACTGCAATACGGCCCCTGGAAAGAAATCGGTCTTCCTGCCGGTTTGACCCCAGTCTGCGAAAAAGTGATTAAGACCTACCAAGCCCCTGCCGACGGAGTCAGTGGCACCGCGACTTACAACGGTGCCTATGGCACAGGTTGGTACGGGTGGATGAAGACGAATACTTTTGCGTACACAAACTACGTGCTCAACATTCAAGTTTTCGGTAACCCCACGGATGTCGCAGGGGACGTTTGGGATGGTTGGAATCTCAACAAGTGTACAAAAGCGATCTCGGTGCAAGGCATCACAGACGGCTCTTCAAACACGATCCTCTTTGCTGAAAAGCGTGGCAGTTGTCCACTGAGTTGGATGGTCGGTGGCAAAACGCTTGTGTCTCACTCCAGCTTCCCCTACGAATATCCCAACGCACCGGTTTTCCACGGCAACCAAGGTCTCCCTCAGTTTGGCACGACCGTTGCGAACTGTAATCCAGAACGGGTTCACGCTCTTTCGGTCGGCGTCATCAACGTCGCCTTGGGTGACGGCAGCGTTCGCGGCATCTCGTCAGGCGTTTCTGCACTCACCTGGAAAAACGCTTGTGATCCACAAGATGGACAAGTGCTCGGTAGCGACTGGTAATTCCTGACCGTTAGCAACAACTATCATGGACTCCTGCCCCTGGGGAGTCCTACTTTGTTTCTGTTTCTCTCTGATTTTCACCTGTGTTCTGAACTCTCCTCAAAAGGTGTACTTCGATGCGTAGCTGGCGATTGAGTTCCACTTGGTTAATGGTTGCGATATCCTTCGGACTACTCGGATTGACCATTGGTTGCGGATCGAGTCTCCCCCCAACTGGTGAAATATCCGGAACGGTCACTACCGACGGAAAACCTGTTACGGCCGGGACTGTGAAATTCTTTCCGGAGAAAGGTGATCCGGTAGTCGCATCGTTGGGCGCCGATGGCACCTATCGGGCGACAGGTATCCCACTCGGGAAGGCAAGAATCTCGATCGAAACCGTGGAGTTCAAAAACCTAACCCCACCTCCACCGGGAATGGCGAAACAGATGAGTGGCCCCAGAACCAAGTATGTTCCAATCCCAGCTAAGTACGAAAAACCGGAGTCGTCCGAGCTGAGTATCGAAGTGGGAAAAGGAACGAAGACGTTTGATATCAACTGTCAGTAAATTTTTGCAGCGACATGACATTTACAACGATCAAGCAGGAGTCGGCCGGAGTTTCTCCGACCGACTCCTGCGTTTCATAACAGGTACGCGACGACCAATTTTGTTCGGGCTTCAAGTCACGATCTTTTCTGGTTCATCGGAACATTCCAAAAGTATTCGGTTGGCCGCCGCGACGTTGTATCGTAAATTGCGTGCAAGTTTGGACTCTCCCCGAGGTGGTTATGGACATCGTTATTCGCTGGCGAACGCTTGGCGTTGTGGTACTGGGTGCGGGGTTGATCGCGTTGGTTACGCTTTCCCCTTCCATCGCGGACGGGCAGAAGGACAACTCCACCGACAACGTTCGCCCGGTGCCACCGAAGGGCGTGGCCGTGGCGGAAGCGGACGGGAAAGAACTGAAAGCGGGCTTGGACGAATTGCAAAAGGCGATTGACGAACTGAAGGGCCAGGAACTGCTTGCCGATGTCGAGATCTATCACAAAGCCGTGCGCTACGCCGTGGAGCATGGTGAATTCTTCAACAGCAAAGAAATCCCCGTCGGCAAAACGCTGCTGAAACAAGGGCTGCAACGCGCGAAGGAACTGAAAGCCGGCAAACCGTCCTGGACGACCCAGACGGGGCAGGTGGTGCGCGGGTATCGCTCGAAGATCGACGGTAGCGTACAGCCTTATGGCATGGTGGTGCCGAAGACATTCGATCCGAAGGGCATCGAAAAACACCGGCTCGATTTTTGGTGGCACGGTCGCGGTGAGACGTTGAGTGAATTAGCGTTCATCGACCAACGGCAAAAGTCGGCGGGAGATTTTACCCCGGAGAATGCCTTCGTGTTGCACCCCTATGGTCGGTACTGCAACGCGAACAAGTTTGCGGGAGAAGTCGATACCTTCGAGTGTCTCGACCATGCCAAGAAACACTATCGGGTTGATGAAAACCGAGTGGTGGCGCGTGGGTTCAGCATGGGCGGGGCGGCGTGCTGGCAATATGCCACGCACTTCCCGACGTTGTGGGTGGCTGCGGCGCCGGGTGCTGGGTTCAGCGAAACGCCGGAGTTTTTGAACGTCTTCCAAAACGAAAAGGTCGAGCCGACGTGGTACGAGAAGAAGCTGTGGCACCTCTACAACGCTTCGGACTACGCCCAAAACCTCTTCAACCTGCCGACGGTCGCTTACAGCGGTGAGATTGACAAACAGAAGCAAGCCGCCGACGTGATGGCCCGCGAGATGAAGAAGGTCGGACTGGAACTGACGCACATCATCGGCCCGAAGACAGGCCACAGTTACCAAGCTGATGCTAAGCAAGAAGTCATCAAACGCATCGACGAAATCGTCGCCAAGGGCCGCGACCCGATGCCGAAGGAGATTCGGTTTGTCACGTACACACTGCGTTACAACCAGAGCGGTTGGGTGACGGTTGAGGGGCTTGCCAAGCATTGGGAACGGGCCGAAGTGATCGGCAATCAGGCCGACGGAAAGTTTGACATTAAGACAAAGGGTGTGACGGCACTGGCTATCACGGCACCGATGAAGTCGCTCACAATCGACGGCGCCGCAGTCGAACTCGGTCAGTCGGTCAATGCGGCTACATCAAGCCGCTTCGAGAAAGACGCACAGGGCAAGTGGAAGCAACAGCCGGCTCCTCAAGTTGCCGGGAAGCGGCATGGCCTGCAAGGTCCGATCGACGATGCGTTTTTCGATTCCTTCATCAATGTGAAGCCGACGGGAACGCCGTTGAACGAAAAAACCGGCGCGTGGGTTCAGGCGGAATTGAAGCACTCCGTCGATCAGTGGCGGAAGCAATTTCGTGGTGATGCGGTGGTGAAGGACGACACAAGCATCACGGATGACGACATCAAGAACAGCAACCTCGTGCTGTGGGGCGATTCTAACAGCAACGCCGTGCTGAAGAAGTTGTTCGGCAAATTACCCGTGAAGTGGCTCATCACCCCCGCCGTGCGAAACGGCAAGTCGGTAAACGATTCCAAGCTCATTCTGGGCGACAAAGAATACGCCGGTGAGACGCACGTGCCGGTCATGATCTTCCCCAATCCCCTGAACCCGAACCGTTACGTGGTCCTGAATAGCGGATTTACGTTCCGGGAATATGACCAACTGAATAATGCGCGACAAGTGCCGAAGCTTCCAGACTATGCCATAATAGACATCACCACCCCACCCAACTCGCGGTATCCCGGCAAGGTCGTCCGGGCCGGATTCTTCGGGGAGAAGTGGGAATTGCAAACCAACGACGGCCAGTAATTACGAGGGACTGCCTGTGTCTGCATGGCGGATTGTTCGCACATTGTTGCTGTTGACCCCGAGTTTCGTATTACTCGGCGCTGGCGCTTGGTTCGTCTTGCGGCAGTTTTCGGATACTACCGATCTGCAATCAACGGATCGCGGGCGGCTCGTAGTCGTTGTTGTCTTCGACCAAATGCGCGGGGACTACCTGAAGCGTTGGTCGGCGATGTTCGACACCAACGGTTTTGAACGCATCAAGAAGGATGGCGTGTGGTATTCCGACGCCCACCTGCCCTATGCGTGTAGTTCGACCGGGCCGGGCCATGCGTCGATTTCGACCGGCGTGCCACCGTCGATCCACGGGATCATTGAAAACGAATGGTACGACCGGGCACGCAGCAAAAAAGTCTACTGTGCCAGCAGTGATCGACCCTATGACCGGGTGCCACCGAACCCGAACGCGGGTTCACGGACCAAGGATGGCGGTGGCTTGTCACCCGATCGGTTGCTGGTTTCCACGGTCGGGGACGCCCTGACAGAATCGAAGCAAGGCCGCGTGTTCAGCCTGGCGCTCAAGGACCGGGCGGCGGTGCTGATGGGCGGCAAAAGTCCGACGGGCTGTTATTGTTTCGACACCGCAACGGGTCAATTCCACACGTCCAGTTATTACCGCGAAAAGGCGCACCCCTGGGTGGAGGCGTTCAATAGTTCCAACGGGTCCGACAAGTGGTTCCAGAAGGACTGGACTCGGCTTGGCGATGAAACACTTTACAACAAGCTGGCAGGGCCGGATGATTTCGTGGGTGAGACCGGCGGTCCAGGTGGACCGGGACGAGTTTTCCCCCACAAGTTCACGCCCGAACCGACACCCGGCGGGCGGTACTATGCCTCATTGGAGGCCACGCCGTTTGGCAACGAACTCCTGTGGGACTTCGCAAAAACAGCCATCGAAGCGGAGAAGCTGGGGCAGGGCGATACACCCGATCTGCTATTTCTTGGCTTCTCCGCGAACGATGTCATCGGGCACGCCAACGGTCCGGATTCCCACGAGGTTCTTGACGCCACGCTGCGAAGTGATCGGTTGGTCGGGGAAATGATCCAGTACCTGGAAACCAAAGTCGGTGCGGGCCGGTTCACGCTCATCGTCACGGCGGATCACGGCGTCTGCCCGTTGCCCGAGATCGCTGTCAAGACCCACCCCGACGCTGAGCGATTTTCCCCCGGCGAAGCCTACGGACCCTTGGGCGCAGTTCTCGATCAGAAATTCGGCCAAGCCGATGTCGCCGCCGGCAAGTGGGTTGAAGTGCTGGATTTCCCCTGGGTGTATCTGAATCAACGGCTCATCCGATCCCAGGGGATCGCGCCGCAAACCGTTGAAGAAGCCGCCACCCAGTGGTGCGCGAACCACCCCACCATCGCGCAAACAGCGTTCTCCCGTACCGTACTTTCTGGACCACCCCTGACGGACCCATTAGGGCGAAGCGTCCAACTGGCGTTTCATCCCGATCGGTGCGGGGACGTGTTCGTGGTGAACAAACCGTACACACTCCAAACTGGCAGGTTTTCCACCGGAACCTCCCACGGCACGCCCCATGCTTACGACACCCACGTGCCGGTTCTCGCCTTCGGCTTGAACATGCCAACAACGGGCGAACAGGAAGGATCAGCCAGTTCGCTCATCGTCGCCCCACTGATTTGCAAAGCGTTGGGGATTGAACCGCCAACCGGGTTGAGCGAGAAGTTACCATAAGTCTTGTAGGTCGTGGTCGAGTCTTCGAGGCCCGACATTGCGATTGTGTCAAGCGATGAATCAATCGCATGTGGACCGTCATGCTGTAGACAAGGAAGTTTACTTCAAGAGTTCGACCAAGTGTTTGTGGCCATTGTGTCTGGCGATGTCAATTGGTTTGGTGCCGTCCTTGGACGGCTGATCGGGTTTGCAGCCTTGCCGGATCAAGAATTCACACGTTTCTTGATGGCCTTGTATCGCCACGATATGGAGAAGGGTGTACCCGTCGTGCGGACCGTTGATTCTCCATGTTTCGTCGCGATTGCAACCGATCGATAACAGATGCCGTACCGTCTGGTTGCTGCCGTGCCAAACTGCTTCTTGTAGAGGTGTTGTGTGGAGCGATGTCCTGGTGTTCAGTAGTTCGGGATCATTATCGATTTTAGCTTTAACTGCGTCGAGCCGATCATACTTGATGTC
Organism: Fimbriiglobus sp.; assembly: GCA_031368205.1. GTDB lineage: Bacteria > Planctomycetota > Planctomycetia > Gemmatales > Gemmataceae > Fimbriiglobus. The sequence continues at coordinate 5,658 of JANLRE010001016.1, forward strand.
CCGATAGAAATCCTTGATATACATATCGTGACTGATATACGTGTACATCCCGTAAGACACGGTGAACAGTACCAATAGGATTAATGGTACTGTGGATGTCAATAGGATGACCGTAGACTTTTTCATTAGAGACCATACGGCAAAGGATCGTGTTCTAGAGTGTTGTATCCCAACACGTTAGGAGCAACTCATGTCGGCATCGAAACTTCAGCGGCGGGCATATCGCAGTGATCTCACATTGGCGCAATGGAACATCTTGTCGCC
>JANLRE010001020.1:0-7835 GCA_031368205.1 Fimbriiglobus sp.
ATTCTGGCGTTGGGCGGTGGGCTACCCGACGCGAATCGGCAAAAGGTGATTGACGAACACCACGCGATTTTGGCCAGGACCGGGGACGTTGCCAATGGCAAGAAGATGTTCACCACCCACTGCGCGAAGTGCCACAAGCACGGCGCCGAGGGGCTAGTGATCGGCCCGGACCTCACCGGCTTCGCGGTTCACCCGAAGGAAGAAATCTTGATCGCAGTCCTCGACCCGTCCCGCAGCGTCGAAGGCAACTACAAGTCCTACACGGCGAAGACAATTGACGGCAAGGTCGTCACCGGCTTGCTGGCCGCCGAGTCCCGGACGACCGTGGAACTGCTCGACGCGGAGAACAAACGGCACACGATCACCCGAGACAACATCGACGAACTGACGGAGTCCACGAAGTCGTTGATGCCCGAAGGGTTCGAGAAGCAAATGAAGCCCGAGGAAATCGGCGACCTGCTCGAATTCATGACGCTTAAAGGTAAGTACGTCCCGATTTCGCTCGACAAGTTCGCCACGATCGTCAGTACGAAGGGCATGTTCTTCGAGGAAACCGGGACTGCCGAACGGATGATTTTCCCCGATTGGACGCCGAAAACCTTCAACGGCGTGCCGTTCATCTTGACCGACCCGCAGGGCGACAAGGCGAAGAACGTCATCCTGCTGAACGGCCCGAACGGCAACTTCCCGCCGACGATGCCCAAGAGCGTGACGCTGCCGTGCAACACCAAGACCGCCGCGATTCACTTGCTGTCCGGGGTCGGCGGGTGGAACTTCCCCAACGGCACGCGCGGCTCGGTCAGCATGATCGTGCGGCTGCACTACGCCGACGACAAGACCGAAGACCACCCGTTGCGAAACGGCGTTCACTTCGCGGATTACATCAACCGAATTGACGTGCCCGAATCGCAATTCGCGTTCGCCCTTCGTGGCCAACAGATTCGCTACCTGAGCGTGAAACCGAAGCGGGCCGAAGTGGTCAAGTCAATCGAGTTGGTCAAAGGCGCCGACGCCAGCGCCCCGATCGTGATGGCCGTGACTATCGAAACGCCGTGATGAATTGCACGAACCGGGGAATCAGTTCCCCGGTTCGGTTGCGATTAACTCGTCAAACAGCACGTCAAATCGCTTCTCAATGGCTTTGTTGTCGAACAGCGTGGCGTAGCGGTGTTGGCCCCGGTTGATGTGGGTTTCTCGGGTGTTCGCTTGCGTCATTAGAACGTGCATCTGCTCCGCGATCTGCTTGGGGTCGGCGTTGGCATACAGGGCCGCATCGCCGCCCGTGAACGGCACGGCCGCATTGGGCACCGCGACTACGGGCAACAGTAACCCCATCGCCTCAACGAGTGGGACGCAGAAGCCTTCGTGCAAACTGGTGACGAGCAGCATGTCTGCCGTCAAGTAAAGCGCCTTTAATTGCGGGACCGTAACTTTGCCGGTCACCATGACGTGCCCTTCCTGGCCACTGTCGCGGATAACGGCATCGACTTCCGCCGCGTGTTCCGGGACGGGTCGATCACCGACAATAATCAATCGGGCGCGACTGTCGAACGTCTTGCGGTATTCCGCAAACGCTTGCACCGCGAGGGGTACGTTTTTGTTCGGCACCAACCGCCCGACCAGCAGAATGTTCGTGGCCCAATCGTCCAGCCCGTTCACCGCGCGAAAGTCCGGTTCGGCAAGTAGCAGTTGGTCCGCTTGGTGAAACGGCGGCAACTCCGCGACCTTGCGACCGGGCGACAATTCCCGGACGTGGTTCGCGTTGAACTCGGAGTCCGCCCAAATGTGCGCGTCGGTGCGGGCCAACCGGGACACCTCCCGAATGCCTTGCGTACAACCTGCCGCGACTTCACTGTTGAGGTGTTTGAAGAAGTGCGGCGGGGTCACGTTGTGGTACTTCACCGCCTTGCGGCACGGCAACTTTTCAACTGCTTTCACTGCCCAATCGCAGCCAATTGAGTGGTGATAAATCAGCACGTCGTCGGGGCGAGTCAGGGTGCGTAACAGGTCTTCCGGCCCCTTCACCGGCTCGTTCACCTGGCTGTTCCACGCGAAGAACAGCACGTCGTGCCCCTTCTGTCGCAGCGTGCGCGCCATGCCGAAGACGTCGTTCCCGACGGCATCACCGTCAACCAGGGTGGGTATTGCGATTCCGACGCGCATGGACTTGAACTCGATGTGTTGAGAGAAAAGCCCACGAATGATTATTCGTGGGCTTTGGGGGTGTTTGACAATAACCCGTGTCCGCGTAGGGCGTTCACCAGTTGTTGCCCGGCGGCCTTCCAGGTGAAGTTTTTGGCGCGGGCTGCGGCGCGCGCACCGAGGCGTTCGGCTTCGGTGCGGTTCGCGTACACGGCACGCATCTGGGCGATCATCGCGTCTTCGTTGGGTTCCGCCCATTGGCCGGTGTAGATGTCGTTGCGAACGCTGACGAGTTTGTAATCGACCGCGTAGCCGATGCCCGGATCGAAGAACGCGGTCAGGCCGCTGTGACACGGCGTGACGAGGGGCCGGCCGCACGCCATCGCCTCGATCAGGTGCAGGCCGAAGCCTTCGCCGAAGCTGCCGTTGACGTAGGCGGTCAGGGAGCGGTACCAGTCGGCCAGTTCGCCGTGGGGCAACACGGCCCGGATCACGTCGATGCGGGGGTCGTCGTAGGTTTCCACGCTCGGCGAACCGGGACTAATCTTGATGCGGATTTTCACGTCCGCTTCCGTCGGGAACGCCCGGCGGAAAAGGTCGATGACCCACTGGGCGTTCTTGCGAAGTCCGCCTGCGGTCAATGCGCCAGCGGTGCCGAACGTGCAGACGTTCGGGAACTTTCCGGACGGGTGGTACACCAGTGGGTCGAACCCCAGCGGCGCGACGGCGAGCTTCGTGGTGATCCCGTCGGCGCGAAAGCAATCCGCTTGCCACTGACTGGGGACGATAATCAGGCCCGCTTTGTTGAGCTGCGGAACCCACTTCGGGTCGAGGCGATCGGTTTCCCACATCGTGTAAGCAGCGGTGGCTTCATCCAGCCCGAACCGCGGCACGAGGAACGGCGGGCCGACCGCGAGCATCGGGGCACCTACCCGCCGTGGCATGATGGGCGGCAACAACGACGGCGGCACGAGGTCCGACCGGACCACGGCGATGGGGTGCATTCGCAGTTCGGCACCGGCGGACGGCAGGCCCTTCAACAGCGCGAAGGTGACGTGATCGTACCCGCCAATCCCCCGAACATCCGCCGCGAGATACAGCGTCTTGCCGGGGATGATCGGTGCCTTGCCGACGCGGGAACGATCCAGCAGGGGGCGGTCGTCGATCGGGTAAATTAGGATCGGGTCCAACACCGTGTGCTGTTCGGATGGCACGTTGCCAACGGCCCATTGGCCGAGCGACTTGGCACTGAGTTCGGTCGGCACGGCGTCCGAGAGGTTTCGGGTTTTTGTTAGCCAAACCCGTGGCGCGTCGGCGTCAATTTCCGTGGGTAGTCCTGTCGAAAAGCCGCTCGCCACGCGGCAGCCGATGAGGTCCGCCTCCGGGTTCCGCTTCAACTCCTCGGCGACGTGAAACAACGCATGTTCCGCCAGTTCCATACCCGGCGGCAACACGATGAGCCGTTCGCAATCGGTACCGGAAACCGCTCGCGCAATGGCACTGGCACGCCCCGACCATTTCGGCACACGAATGATCGTGACTCGTGGGTCCGTGCCGACGAGCCGTTCGAGATGGTGCATCAAATCACTGCTACCCGACGCGGCGATGAGCAGTTGCCAGTGCGGATAAAGTTGGCGTCGAACGGAGTGGGCAGACAGGCGGGCGGGGTCGAGTTTGTAGTTGTCGATTGGTAGCAGCACGGCAATCGGTGGTGGGGCCGACATGGCATCGACGGCGTGGCGAATCTTGTCCGCTTCTTCAGCCGGTAAGGCGTGCCGACGCCACCAGGCGCCGTTTACCTCGCCGACTTCGACCGTGCCCAGTTGCATCCCACGGCTGTCGGTGAGACCTCGAATCAGCTTAGCGCCGAATTCGCTGAACTTCCCCTTCAGCAGCATCCGTCCGCCCCGCCACAACGCCGGACCGAAACACCGATAGGCCCGAGTCAGACGAACTTTTTCTCGGAACGCCCGTGCCACGATTGCCGTGCCCGAAATTGGCCGCACGCCAAACGTATCAAGCTTCAAGGTTCCTTCCGCGTGCCAGATGTCGAGCCGCACGCCGGCAGTGGGGCGGGTCAGTTTCAACATGAAGGTTTCGTGGAACGACTGGTTCCAGGCGAACGCTTCCCGCCCTACGGGTCGTGGATTGGTATCCGCCGAGTCGAAGGTGATTTCCAGGCGCTTGCGAATCGTGAACCGTTCGGCAGAAGTCGCTCCGATTCGCACTTCGTACCACCCCGGCTGAAGCGGAGATTCGGTCGTGAACCGAACATGCGGCGCGGTCACACTCCAACCGCTTTTGGCTGTTTCCAAGCCCGTGCCGGGAACGAGTTGGTGGCACGTTAATGTGTCGATCAACGGCGTGGACGTTTCGGGCATTCGGCGGCGCTCCTTGCCGCGAGATCATCCGTGCAAACCGACGTGGCCGTATGGTGCAAGAAAGGGGGGTCAGTTGTCAACCCCGAGAGCAATGATGCGAATTGGCTACTTCAACAGCCCGTAGTTGACGAGCGTCTGGCGGACTTTCGCTTCACTGGCGGCGTCCATTTCGCACATGGGCAGGCGGAGTTCGCCGTTGCCGCGACCGAGGAGCTTCATGGCGGTCTTGAGGGGGATGGGGTTGGTGGCCACGCTGAGCATGTCGCGGCAGAGCGGGAAGAGTTTGCGGTGCCATTGCAATGCTTCGGCGTGGTTGCCGGCGGCGAATGCTTTCACCAGGGCGATCATGTCTCGGGGGACGATGTTGCCGACCACGGACACCACGCCCTTTCCGCCGATACTCATTAACGGCAACGTCAGGCTGTCGTCGCCGGAGAGGATGGTTAAATCCGTCATCGCCGCGATTTGGGACGCTTGATCGAGCGACCCGGTGGCTTCCTTGATCGCCACGATTGGCGGGTAGGCGTCGGCGAGCCGGGCGATGGTTTCCGGCAAGATGTTGGACCCGGTTCGACCGGGGATGTTGTAAATCACTTGCGGTAAATCGACCGCGTCGGCGACGGCCCCGAAGTGGCGGAAGTAGCCTTCTTGCGTCGGCTTGTTGTAGTACGGGCCGACTTGAAGTGTGCCGTTCGCACCAGCCGCCTTCGCCGCCTTGGTCATGCGAATCGCTTCGGACGTGCTGTTGGACCCAGTCCCCGCCATCACGTTGATGCGCCCGGCAGCGCGTTCACAGACGAACGCCACGACCCGTTCGTTTTCGTCGTGGGTCAGTGTGGGCGATTCCCCGGTGGTGCCGCACGGCGCGAGGCAATTAGTGCCTTGTTCGACATGCCAGTCAACGAGCTTACCGAGTGCGTCCCAATTTACCGCACCACTTTGGAACGGGGTCACGATCGCAACCGTCACTCCGGCGAACATCTCGCCGCGGGTGGAACTCATAGCAACCTCAGCCGATCAGGAAACGGGACGGCACTCTTGATAAGACAGGATACAAGACCCCGATGCGGATGCCAGAGCGAAGCCAACAGTTGTGAGCAAAATACCGCGTTGTCGTGGAGTCTGAACACCGCTTGTTTCCCGATAGGACACGACGGGAAAGCAACTTATGCGGGTATCCACCCACCAACGGCGACGTACCCCAAGACAAACACGTGGAGAGCTATGTAAATTGCGATGAGGCAAAGTGGTGGTGCCAGTAATATAGCGGTCGCAACCCGAATCCAAATGGCCCATGTTTGGGGCAAGCACACGATAGCGCCAACAGTTGCCAACGGAATTCCTACGAAACTGAATGCAATCAAATCCCATGCAGTAGTATCGGAAAGTTCAATCCCGAGGGCGGTTAGTAGTACGACAAATGTCGCAACCCCAAATGGCAATAGGAAACCGGCTACCATTATTAACAGCTTGCAAGTGTAGTGCCTGTTGTTCGTTCCGTCAGCACTTGGTAATTCATCGGGCTGCGGTGCGTCTGATTCAACAAACATCTCCGATCTCCTTTGCCTCAAGAATCCCGATAGACAGCCTTCCGTAGAATACGCTGAAACTGTGTGTAGACATAACGGTTTGCAAGTACCGTGTTCCACTTGACCAATTTTACCGAAATCGCGTATGACCCCATTGCCCTCGCCGAAACACGTGTCGGTGTTGCCGGACGAAGTGATTCGCTTGCTCGACCCGCAACCGGGGGAAACCTGGGTGGATTGCACCACCGGCGTTGGCGGGCACACGCGCGCGATTGCGGAGCGGGTCGGGGCTACAGGGCGGGTGTTCGGGTTTGACCAGGATGCCGCGATGTTGGCGTTCGCGGAACCGCGACTGGCCGGGCTGCCGGTGACCCTGTTGCACGCCAACTTTGAGCAAGTGGCGGAGGTTTTGACGCACCACGGCGTTACGAAAGTTGATGGGATTTTCGCCGACCTGGGGTTTTGTTCGGACCAGATGAGCGACCCGCTGCGGGGCTTCAGCTTTCAAGGTGACGGGCCACTCGATATGCGATTGAACCCGAGTATCGGGCAAACGGCGGCGGACCTCGTGAACACGCTGAGTGAACGAGCATTGGCGGATGTGTTTTGGGAATATGGCGAAGAACGCAAAAGCCGTTGGGTGGCGAAACGGATTGTCGAACGCCGCACGCAAAAGCCGTTCGAGACAACCGCAGAACTGGCAGAGTTGGTGCGCCGCACCGTGCCGCGTAGTGGCAACATCGACCAAGCCACGCGGGTGTTTCAAGCGTTGCGAATTGCGGTGAACGATGAACTCGGAGCGCTGGAGCGATTACTGGCCGTGGCGCCGACGCTGGTGAAAGTCGGCGGCCGCGTCGGGGTCATCAGCTTTCACTCGCTCGAAGACCGCCGGGTGAAAACGGCCTTGTTCCGGACGCCCGAAGTATGGCAACCTGTTACGAAGAAGCCGGTCGAAGCCGGTGACGACGAGACCGCCCGCAACCCCCGCGCCCGCAGTGCAAAGCTGCGTGTTGCCAAGCGGATTAGCGGATAAATTACCTTTTGCATCCATCAGGGAGTTCACGGATGAATGACCCGAACGCCGTGCCGCTCGATCGAATTCCGGTTTCGACACCGAGCATTCCGCGCTTCGGTGGCTTGCCGGAATTGCCTGAACTTCCCGGCGAATTTGCCCCGTTGCCGCCCTACCGCACGCCAACATCGGTGACGACCGTACCGTTCCCGTCGTCCCCGCCAAAGGTGGTCGTGGAGCCACCCAAGGCGCCGCCAAAGGTCACGGTCGAACTGCCGAAACCGATTGTGAAAACCAGTCCACCACCAACGGTTGCTTCCACGGCGCCGCAACCCCGTTGGGTCCGGGAAGCGATCCAGGATTTGCTCACGCCGAATCGCAAGAAGGGGTTAGCACTCACGGTAGCAGCAGGTCTGGTCGTCGGCGCGGTCGCGTTAAACGCCGGGTTTTCGGGGCTAACCAGTCCGACGCGATCGAGCAACAGCTTGGTTGCCGCGACCACGCCCGAAAAATCAACGACGCCGAAGCCGGAAGAGCCGACACCGCAACAGATCATGGAAAAAGTGTACCCCCGAGATGACGTTTGGGGTCGGATATTTCGGGACGGCGGGAAGTGGAAGGGATCGTCTCAACTGGCTTTACCGGACGTGACCGAACTCTCTATGGCCGACATCCCATACGCAACGTTCCAACCTCAAGTCATTCCCGCAGCCCACTCTGAGCCTCAACCCCCGAGCGCGCCAGTCATTGGCCCACCCGCGGCCGTGGGAA
>JANLRE010001031.1:0-3456 GCA_031368205.1 Fimbriiglobus sp.
GCACGGGTGTAGGTGACGCCGTCTCCACCCAGAATACCGTGCCCTTCCTTCACCGCCTCCGCCACGTCCGGTTCCAGGCTGTTCGGGTGGTTGCGGTACACGTCCGCAATGTCCGCCGCAAGGGGGCTGTCCACGTAAATCGGCACTTCGGGGATCAGACCGGCCCGTAGTCCTTGCTGCAAAAAGTGAACGATCAGTTGCGATCGCCCCAAGCTGAACGCCGGGATCAGTGCCTTACCGCCCCGCGCGATCGTGCGGCGGATGGTTTCGTAAAGCTTCACGATGGTGCCGTCGATCGGCTCGTGGAGCCGGTTCCCGTAGGTACTTTCGCAGATGAGCAAGTCGGCGGGGGGGATCAGACCGGCTTGCTTCAACAACGGCATCCCGCGCCGTCCGAGGTCACCGCTGAACGTCAGGCTGCGTGAGCCACGGGGGCTTTCGGCGATCGTGTGGACCATCGCCGACCCGAGAATGTGCCCCGCTTCCGTCAACCGAAATCGGACGCCGCGGCCGATTTCCATGTCCTTGCCATACGGCACGCTCACCGCCTGTTGCAACACGTGCTCCACGTCCGGGAACGTGTAAAGTGGTTGCACCCACGGCTCCGCGTAGTTGCGGGCGATGTTGAGGTGGGCGGCTTCTTCCTCCTGAATCTTCGCCGAGTCCCGCAACATCACCTTCAGCAAATCACGCGTCGGCGGCGTGCAGTAAATCGGCCCGTTGAAGCCGTGTTTCACGAGCGTCGGGAGATTACCACAGTGGTCGATGTGGGCATGGCTGACGATCACCGCATCAATGAGATGCGGGTGGAACGGAAATTGACTGTTGCGAAGCCGGGCGTCTTCGCGCCGCCCCTGGTGCAGCCCGCAATCGAACAGCAGTTTGGTGTTGCCGGATTCGAGCAAGTGCATCGACCCGCTCACCGAAGAGGCCGCCCCCCAAAACGTGAGTGTGGGGACATCCGGGTCCGTGGCCGGATGGTGGGTTTCGTTGTGTGGTTTCATTAACCCATTCTAGCCAGTTTAGTCCACCGGCTGAAAGGGCGTTCTGGAAGCGGGGCGGGAAGGCCGTCGTTGTAGGGCAGGAAATCGCCACACTCCGACAAATCCACCTTGCACGATCACGCTAACCCACGGCGGGGTTCAAGTGTAATGAAAACTCTTAACCACACGTTCTTAGCCGGCGCTTTTCTACCGCTTCGGGAACGGGCACCCCGACACCAGTTCCTTCGGGGCGTCGTCAACTGGGAGGGTTCGCACGGCGACGCCGCCGAGTCTGGCAATAATTGCGGAGAGATCCGTAAGCGTCTCGGCGTTGTAGGCCGGGTAGGTTTTCACGATTTTCCCACCCGGCGCAACGACCGTCGTGGAGACGCTCCGCACGGCAGAGTAGTCGTTGATGATCGACAAGTTGGGGTCGGCGACGAGTGAGAATCGGACACCCACTTGCTTGGCCCAGGCACCGGCCGCCTTTGCGTCGGAATTGGTAATCCCTACGACGGTACACACATCTCCGTAAAGAGATTGGAGGCGGTCCAGGAAGGGTGCGGCATCGCGGGAACATGGGCACTCGCAATCAATAAAGAACAACACGAGCGGTTTCTTCTCCGTCAACGACGCCAGGTTCATCGGCTTGCCGTCGAGGTCGGTGGTCCGAAAGGTGGGGGCGAGAGAACCCACGGGGCGCTCCGCCGGCCTGATCGACTCCGGAGTCAGCGGGTGCTCGATTCGGTTGCGTAACCGGATCATTCCGGTGGCGTCCGGTTTGATTGCTGTGGGATCCTTCGACACGAGAAACTGGCCCATCAATCCGCCGTCTTCGTGGTTCGCCATGTGGCAGTGGTACATGAAGGGGACGGTGTCGCTTGCGAAATCGTCGAACTTGGCGATGAAGGTCACGGACGCGCTACGCGGGACGTAAACGCTGTCTTTCCACCCTTGTTCGTAATCCGCGACTGGGCCGTCGCTACGTTTGACGATCTTGAACTGAACGTCATGGATGTGGAAGGTGTGGCCGAAGGTGCGGTCGTTGGTAACCGTCCACGCCTCCACGGCCCCGAGCTTGACGACTTGGTTGATGGCGTGCATGTCGAAGTATTTCTTGTCGAAGGCGAACTCCTTGTCCCCCTGCCCCACGCGGTTGATATGCACGGTCCGTCGTTGGCTGACGGCGGCCTCGGTCGGGAATTGGTTCCGCGTCAGCGTCTCCGGCAGCTTGGTAATCGGCGTGGCAGTGGGGGCGGCAACGTTAATGTGCAGTAGGCGGAAGTCGAGATTGTTGAGATAGCTGCCGTTGGGGGCGGACCGGCCAGGTTCGCCGCCAGGAAAGCCGAACGGCTGCCGGGAGTTGAAGGCCATCAGGTCGAGCGTCGAGCCAAATTGATCGGCACCCAGGTTGACGAGCACCTCGACCCGCTCGCCGACCATCAGCTTCATTCGCGTGACGGGAACGGGTTGATTCACAAGCCCGCCATCGGTGGCGATCACGTAAAACGTGCGCCCGTCGCTGAAGCCGAGGTCGTAACCGCGCTCGATCTCCGCGTTCAAAATCCGCAGCCGAACGAATTGTGCCGGCAAACTCACTTGGGCGTCGAGCGTGCCGTTGGCGAACAGGTAGTCGCCGTATTTGTCGCCGTCCCCTTCAAAGGTGAACTGATCGGTTCGGGAGAACCGGCGGCTCGTGAGCACCACGGGAATGTCATCGACCCCATACGTGCGCGGCAGGGGAAGCTTGACCTCGGCCGGATCCTTGATGATGATGAGACCGCCAGCTCCGGAGGTGATTTGCTTTTGTGTCGCTTCATGCGGGTGGGGGTGGTACCAGTAGGTCGCGGCGTTGTTCCTGACGGTGAACGAGGCGGCCCAGGTTTTGCCAGGCGGAATGACCTGGTGCGGCCCGCCGTCCACGTTCGGCGGTAAGTGGAGGCCGTGCCAGTGGACGGTCGTTGGCTCACCCAGGTCATTCTTGACCTTCATTTGTACCGTGTCACCCTGATTCAGGACCAGTGTCGGTCCCCAGAATTCGGCTTCGTTGAAACCGTAGGTCGCGGTGGTCGCACCGGGCCAGAACGACTTGCTGGACTTGCTGAGGGTGAGATCGAAGGACTTTCCCGCCCGAATTGGCGGGATCCAAAGCGTCTGGAAGGTCCGTGCTGTCTTGGGCGTATCTAACTTCCTCTCCGCTTTCCCGACCGGCGGTTGGGCCGCAAGGCTGGTCGTAGAAGGCGGCCCGGTGCCCGGCCCCAGGCGGAACGGGCCGTCGCGGGCCGCTTTCACCGGCGGAAGGTCTTTTTTCAGCGTGTCCAATTTGGCACCGAGTCTCGCGGCGATGTCGGGCTGGTTCGAGAACTGATCCGCCTGTTCGGCGAGGTCGGCCTTCAGGTCGAACAGTGACCGCTTGCCGTCCTGGAACGCGATGAGCTTCCAGTCGCCGTCGATCAGAGCGGTATCGAACGAG
>JANLRE010001050.1:0-2212 GCA_031368205.1 Fimbriiglobus sp.
CTCCCACGAAAGCGGCACGGTGCGGAACACGTTGCCGAAGAATTGGACTAGGACAATTTGGCCGACCAGAATTACGCCCGCGATCAGCAGGAACGCTTTATTCTGGAATAACCCCACAAACGCCGATTCGTTCCGGCCCAGGCAGCGGGCGTTGAACAGGTTCCAGAATTGCAACAGCACGAACACACAGAAGAAGGCCGTGAGCCATTCTTTCTGTTCCTGCGTTTCCGGGTTGCCGCCGGGAAGCGGGGGCATGGCCAGCAGAAACGCAATCAAAATCACCAGAAAAACACCGCCGATGCCGAAGATCAACCGCGACATTTCGCGGGTGATGATGAAGTCGTCCGGGTGGCGTGGCTTGCGTTTCAGCACGCTGGCGTGGGGCGGTTCGGTGGCCAGCGCCAGGGCTGCAAAGGTGTCCATGATGAGGTTCACCCAGAGCATCTGCATCACCGTCAACGGGAAGTTCACGCCGATGAACGGTCCGAGCAGTGCGATGCCGAGGGCGACGACGTTGATCGTCAGTTGAAACAGAATGAACCGCTGGATGTTTTCGTACAGCCCGCGACCCCACCGGACCGCCGTCACGATGCTGGCGAAACTGTCATCGAGCAGCACCACGTCCGCCGCTTCCTTGGCCACGGCAGTGCCGGTGATCCCCATCGCCAAACCGACTTTGGCGTAGTTCAGTGCCGGGGCGTCGTTGGTGCCGTCGCCGGTGACGGCGACAACTTCGCGTTGCGCTTGCAGCAACTGGACAAGTCGCAGCTTGTCCAGTGGGCGTGCCCGCGACAGGATCTTCAACCCCTTCACGGCTTTGCTCGCCACCTCATCGGACATCGCCGCGAATTCGGTGCCGGTCATCTCTGTGCCAGCACCCTCGTTACCCGTGATGAGTCCAATTTGCCGACCGATTTCGCGGGCCGTGTCGGGGGTGTCCCCGGTGACGATTTTCACGTCAATTCCCGCATCATGGCAGGCCGCAATCGCGCCGGGCACTTCCGGGCGAATCGGGTCGGCGATGCCGACGAACCCGAGCCAAACCAGCCCGTTCACTTGCGGCTCCAGTTCCGCTTTGACATCGGCAACATCCCGATAGGCGATGCCGATGGTTCGCATCCCGCGAGCTTGCAACTCGGTCAGTTCTTTCGTGATGGTTTCCTTCGTGTTGGCATCCAATGACACCGGGTTGTCACCGGACAAAATCCGATCCGAGTGCGCGAGGATGACTTCCGGCGCGCCTTTGACGTGAAGGGTCTTGTGCCCCTTCACGTCGGTGCCACTGGTGGCCATGTACTTGCGTTCGGTGGAGAACGGCATCTGCGTCCCGACCGCGAACGCGGTCCGGGCGTTCGTGTAGTTCACCCCTTGGCCTTCGAGCCACACGAGCAGTGCGCCTTCGGTCGGGTTGCCCATCGCTTTGAGTTCGCCGTTTTCGCGGCTCAGTTGGGCGGTGCTATTCGCAGCGATTGCCTCCACGAGCCGGGCAGCGGGGGTGCCGATCGGTGCATCTTTTAACGAACTATTCGCCAGCGCCGGGAAGCGGGCTTCGACGACTTGCATTTTGTTTTGGGTCAACGTGCCGGTCTTGTCGGAACAAATCACGGTGGCGGCGCCGATGGTTTCACAGGCGTGCATCTTGCGAACGAGTGTATTCTGTGCGGTCATCTTTCTCATGCTGTACGCCAAACTCAGCGTGACGCTCATCGCCAACCCTTCCGGGACCGCGACGACGATAATCACCACCGCGATCATGAAGTAGTTCAGCAGGGCCACGCCTGCCGCAGCCGGTAGCCAGTCCGACGGACTCGCCGGAATCCAGCCCAGGCTGTACGCCAGCCCCATGCCGCCGATAAATACACCAGCACCCATGCCGATTGCCACCAGCCAACGCTTCAACGTGTCCTCGGCCAGCCACTCCGGGGGTTCCATTCCGAGACCAAACGCACTCAGGCCTTCCAACGTGATCTTCAGCCAAACCCGGTGGAGCGCGAGTGCCACACCCAGCAACAAAATCAACGCAAAGGTCCACTGTTGCACGGCCATGACCAGTTCGCCTTTGAGCGCACCGCGAGCGACCAGGGCGAAGAACGTGAGGACCGCGATGCCCAGACCGATGATGCCGATCCACTTCGACAGCTTGTCGAGTTGTTCGTTGAGCGGTGTGACCTCCTCCGAATCTTCGCTGGCTTTCTGGCCGAGTTTGCCGAAC
>JANLRE010001088.1:0-12265 GCA_031368205.1 Fimbriiglobus sp.
CGGTAATGTCTCAGTTTGCCAGTAGATGCCCATGATTTCTGGTCGTTCTAAACCAAACTGAGACACTACCGGCGTTTCGATTGCTTCAGCCATGAATACACCCTGATGCCATCAAGTAATTGTTTGTGACTGACCGCTCGCCTGCACGGCTATTACTTGGCTATCGGTTTGAACACTTCTCGAAATGCCTTGAGTGCGGCGGGGTGGAAGATTGTCGAGTGTTTCTCCTCCGGCATCGGCTTGTAATGCCAGTGAACGCCCGGCGGGGCGTTTTTGCCAAGAACCTCCGCTAGGTGTTTCGTGTCCTCTGCAATCTGCTTTTCGTCGCTGCTTGTTAGGTACAGCGTCTTCGCCAGTTTGGGCCGCGCCCGCAGCCGCTCCGCCGCGCCCTTGACCAACTCTTGGTTGTTCCACCACAGGCTGGGGTCAACCGCCACGTAGGTATCAAACAAGTCGGGGTCCAGGAGAAAAGTCTCGACCACAAAAAGCCCGGCCAGCGATTCCCCGACAATCGCCGTTTCCTCCGTGGTGCGGTATCGCTTTTTGACTTGCGGCATCAACTCATCACGAATGAACCGTCGAAACGCCGCCGATTCCCCGACAATCGGCGCAATCTTTTTGTCATCCGCAACCTTCGTTGGGCCGGTCAAATCGCGGCGACGTTGCGTATTCTCAATCCCGACGAGCAAAAAGGGCCGCATCGTTTCATTGCCCACGGAGACTTGAACTAGCCCCGCCACGTGCAAGAAATCCTCAGCGAGGCCGCCATCCGGCATGTACAGCACCGGAAGCCGCAAATCCTGCGACCGCGCATACCCCGGCGGCAAGTAGACGTTGATGCGCCGCGTTTCGTTGAGAATCTTGGAATCAATCGTGAAGGTCTCACCCACCACCAACGGCGCCGCCTTCTCCGAAGCCCGCGCCGGCACGCCAAGAACGGAATGAAGTGCAACACCAAAAACCAACACGGAAATACCACGATGAACCATGTGATTGCCTCGGAAGTGAAGTGGCGTGATAACGATTGATGTTGGCGTCTGCTGCTGCTTTTGGTTCTGCGATCCACAGTAGTCATCTCAATGCGGGGAAACACCCCGGATCGGTTCAACCATTGGCGTCGCGGGGTAGTTTCTCGCCCATGTTCCGCATGGCCTCGGCGTGCGCAACGGGGTCGTCAATGCACACCCCGTTGCGGATGACCCCGACCGGGCGTAGGCTGTAGCTCGCCAGAATTTCCCAATCGACGCCGCAGTCGCGGGCGATGTGACACAAGGCGTCGAGCAAACACTTGGCTACGTAAGGCCCCGGCCACCGCGACCCCTCACCAGGCGATAAGCCACCGACAGGATCAGCACTCGGCGCCATGACACAAACCAGAGACGAATCCCGCTGGTCCGTGGTGAAAGCCAGCACCCACTCCCGCTCGCTGTTGAACGCCTCCGCCGCCTGCCGAACTGCCGCCTCTTGCACGGCGCTAACCGTACCGCACGAGCGATAAGTGAGTGTGTACGCCATTCATCCAACTCCCGATGGTTCAACCACAGCGGCATGATGCAGGAGTTCGACATGTAGCCGAAGAACGTGGGCACGGGCTAGCCGGTTTCTTCGGCGATGTCCTTGTTGGTTCTGCTCACGCGACGCCGACTGCCGTGTAAACTTTGCCGTGCTTGCTCAGCCAAGTTAGCTCATCGCGTTCGGCGCGTTCCTTGACCTCTTTCAGGAACTTGACCGTTTCGGCCTCGTAGCAGGGTTCGCTCGGGTCGTCCGCAGGAATCATCATTTCGACATCGACGGCGACAACATACCGTTCGGTCTGAATCAGCCGCGTCCGTTTGATTCGCTCACCAGAAATCCGCATCGTTAGCCCCTGTCGAAGAAATGGACTGTGACCAGCTTGGCAACACCGCTTTGTTCGGCGGCTACCCCTCGTTATGCCTCATGAGTCCATCCGTGTTCTACCAATTCGCTCTCAATTGCGGATCGTAGCTCGGTCACGACATCGCGGTATCCACGATTACCCAACCCCACGACCAGACGGCTGATTCCCGTTGGTGCATGGACAACTCGAACAAACATGCGACCGCCCGTTGCTCGGCCCGAGTCGATCCGGATATCAAGATCACGGATGACATAGTTCATTCTGTCGCTCCACCGCCGTGTAGTTGTTTACCCCAATCCACAAATGCGATAATACCGCTTCGCAGAAATCGTTGGCAAGAACTATCTTCTCACATCGCCACATGCTCACCCCCAGAAAAACACTATCGTCACCACCGCGAACAGCGGCAGCAGCACGATGCCGGAGTACAGCATGTAGCCGAAGAACGTGGGCATGGGGTAGGCGGTTTCTTCGGCGATGGCTTTGACCATGAAGTTGGGGCCGTTGCCGATGTACGTGTTGGCGCCCATGAACACGGCGCCGCAACTGATGGCGGCGAGGAGGTCGGGCTTGTTGGCGGCCAAGAACGCGAACGAGTTGCCTTGCCCGGCGAGCGTACCCATCGTTAGGTACGTCGGGGCGTTATCAAGCATCGACGACAGCAAGCCGGTTAGCCAGAAGTATTGCCACGGCTCCGTGATGCCGAACCGACCGCCGTTCTCCTTCAACAAGATTAGGGCGGGGACCATCGTGATGAAAATCGCCGCGAACAGGACCGCGACTTCGATGATCGGTCCCCAGACGAACCAATTGAGTTGCCGCACACCCGTCGGGGTGAGCCACAACGATAGCAGCGTGCAAATGACCATGACCCCTTCGCCCACCGGCTTCGGCAAATACTTCTGCCCGACGACTGCCGCCAGCACGCCCAACAACAGCACGCCGTTCAACTTCCACCCAAGCAAAGCGAGCGGTTCGGAGTCAGTCGAAGCGGGTCGGTTTTCACGCCGGTAGGCCAGGGTGTCCCAGACGGCGAAGACGCCGATCACGAGGGCGTTCACGAGCAACCATTGTGGCCACAATCGCAGCGTCCAGAAGAAATCGACACCCTGCAAAAACCCCAGGAACAGCGGCGGATCGCCGAGCGGGGTGAGCAAGCCGCCGGTGTTGCTGACGACGAAGATGAAGAACACCGGCAAGTGTTGCAAACTCTTGCGGTTGCGGTTCGCGCGCAGGAACGGGCGGATCAACACCATGCTAGCGCCCGTTGTGCCGATCAGGTTCGCCAACACTGCGCCGATTGCCAGAATTGCAACGTTGGTGCTGGGCTTCCCAGGCAGCGATCCTCGCAGAGCAATCCCGCCGGAGATGACGTACAGCGCCGTGAGCATGACCAGGAACGAACCATAATCTTCGAGCGCGTGGAACAACTCGTGCTGCGTACCCACGCCCGACCACACCAAGTAACCCGCAATCGGCAACGACAGCAACCCGCCAACAATCGCCTTGTTGCGGTTGGCGTGCCACCAATGCCCCGCCACGATCGGCAACACCGCAATGCACGCCAATAAAGCCGCAAACGGCAACACGGTCCAAATGGGCAAGTTCATCGGGTTTCACCAACTCTAAAAAAGAATAAAATGGTGTGTCGATTTTAATTAAAAGTTGACGCAGCACTGCTGATGACTAAAATTTAGCTGTCGCTTTATAGATTCTTGAAGGTTGCCAGCCGTTGAGGAAATGCCGTGCGAATTCCCGCCACTCCACCACCAATGCAGGAACTTTGGACCAGCGGCGATCTCTTGCGTGATCTTCTGCTGAAATATCAACAACCAGACGTTCAACAAGCCGTTCGTGAAATCAACGATGCTTATCTGCACTGGGATGACGTTCGCTTCCGGCTCCACCCACTTGGAATTAGTCTCAAAGAATTGTGGCACGCGGTCAAGTTTAATCGGATTGCGGGACAACAAAAGCTCCCGATCACTTTTTACAACACTCGCAAAAAGCTCTATTACATCACACCACCCAAACATGTCGAGTGGCTCCATCACATCGACAAACAGGGAGGCGGGGCCATCGGTGTCTCAGACAATTCCGCACTCGGGGACGAGAGTGAACGGTACTTGTACAGTTCGCTCATGGAGGAAGCCATTGCGTCGAGCCAATTGGAAGGGGCTAGTACGACTCGGAGGGTGGCCAAGGAAATGCTACGATCCAAGCGCAAGCCGCAGACGACCGCCGAAAAAATGATCCTGAACAACTACCAAGCGATTTTGGAGGTGCGCGAACGCAAACAGGAAAAACTGACCCCAGAACTGTTGTGCCACCTGCAAAGCGTTTTGATGGACGGCATCTTGGAAAAGTCAGACGGTGTCGGCCGGTTTCGCCGTGAGGACGAAGCGATCCATGTCGTGGACACTGCAACAAACACAATCCTGCATACACCGCCACCTGCGTCAGAATTGAGTTGGCGGATTCAAGAAATCTGCGACTTTGCGAACACCGAATCGGACCCCTTTATCCATCCCGTCGTCAAAGCGGCGGTGCTCCACTTTGCAATTGGGTTCATTCACCCATTCGTAGATGGGAACGGGCGAACGGCTCGCGCTCTATTTTATTGGTACATGTTGAAGCAAGACTATTGGCTGTTTGAATACTTCCCGATTTCCCGTGTGCTGCTTCGGGCACCTGTAAAATATGCTCGTGCCTACCTATTTACCGAGACAGATAGCGGCGACGCCACGTATTTCATCCAGTACAACCTGCAAGCACTTCAACGCGCAATCCGAGACTTTTACAACTATGTCGCCCACGAAGAACGACAGGCACGAGAAGCGGCCGTGTTGCTCGAATCATTCCCCGGATTGAATCAACGCCAACGGTTTCTCATTCACGACGCCCTCAAAAATCCTGGGCTATCTTGCAACTTTAGTAGTCACCAAGGGAAGTACCACGTGACGAACCCAACGGCGCGGGCGGACATTTTGGGACTCGTTCGACTTGGATTTCTACGGGAGAACAAAACTGGAAAAGTCCACACTTTTCGTCCCGCACCGAACTTGAGAGAATTGTTGCACTTGCCTGTTGTGAAAACCAAACCTAACAAAGAGAAGTTGCCCAAACCCATCGCAATAACGGTGAAGAAAGCCGCTGCGGTGCCACCAACCGACGAACCGAAAAACACGACATCAGATCAGCCAAGTCTTTTCGATTGACGGATCAACTACGGACCTGGATTTCGTGTGTTAAGTGGCGATACCGTGAGACCTCACCCAAGGTTTTCACGATGTCTATTCCACCGATCGAAGTTCGCACGTTGCCGTTGGCGGAGTTAACGCCGTCGCCGTACAACCCGCGAAAAGTGTTGA
Organism: Fimbriiglobus sp.; assembly: GCA_031368205.1. GTDB lineage: Bacteria > Planctomycetota > Planctomycetia > Gemmatales > Gemmataceae > Fimbriiglobus. The sequence goes on from JANLRE010001088.1 coordinate 5,251, forward strand.
AGCCGACGGACGCGGCGTACCGTAAGTTGCGGGCGAGCTTGCTGGAGTTTGGTTTGGTCGAACCGCTGGTGTGGAACGAAACAACCGGGCACGTCGTGGGCGGTCATGCGCGGTTGCGGATCCTGCACGAACTCGGCGTGACGGAGGTGCCGGTCTCGGTGGTGCGATTGGATACGACGCGGGAAAAAGCCCTCAACGTCATGCTGAACAACCAAGACGCCCAAGGCCGCTACGACCCGACGAAGTTGCGCGATTTGCTACTGGAATTGCACTCGCTGTCGCAACTGTCGCTGTCCGGGTTCGACGAAACGATGCTCTCGAACCTCCAACTCGAACCCGTCGGCGAGTTGCCACCCGATGACCGCGATGCCGACCGCGTCGAAGTCGTGCTGGTGTTCAACCGCAACAAGTTCCTCGAAGTCGAACCGCAACTCGATGAACTCGTTCGCCAATGGGATGTCGAAGCCCACGTCAAGCGATGAGCACGACCTGCCATGCCCCGACGAAGAATTTTCCCCTTCGTGAGGATTTCGGTCTGTTCGATCCGGGCGTGAAACGGGATGTCCGCGTGGTTGAGGAACCGCGTCATGGCCCGCGTCGCCGCATTCACGGCATGAGAGTGCTCTTTCACAAGCGTGCAAAACCGATCCTGGTGACGGCGATCCAGACAGCCGAAGAAGTAACCATACCACCTCTCTTCGCTAATCGGTAAGTTGTGTCTATGCCGACGCGGAGAGGGGGTTAGGGTAAGGTTGCAACTTCCACCCCAGAGAATCTGGTGACACCATTCTCAGGCACAACCTACAAAAACCGACCACACTCACCCGATCGGTACGAGACTACGATGAGCGACTTTACCCAGGACGATTTGTTCGACGCCATTGACAGCCACGTGCGGGACGTGTTGGAACGCCACAACATTGACACGCCGCCCGTTGATGCGATGTTGCTGGCGCAGGACGAGTTTGACTGCACCATTCGGGAAGAAGAACCGGAGGAGGAAGAAACCACACCGGGGCGGTTCGGGCCGCGCGCGGGGAAACGGTTCAATCGGCACGAGATTGTGTTTCGTCCGGATCAATCCGAACAGTCGCGGCAAATGGTGTGTGCCCGCGCGTGTGCCAAGGGGCTGGTGCCGCGCGTGCTGGCGAAGTTGGGTATCGAGGCCGACGGGCAGCAAAACCGCTCGGCAGCCTCATCACTCCTGGGTGTCATCACGCCGCGATTCTTGTTGCCCACCCGCTGGTTCAGCAAGGACGCCCGCAAGGCGGGGTACGACTTGGAAGCGTTGAAACTCACGTACCCCACGGCGCCGTATGAAACGATGGCACTGCGTTTGCTAGATTTGGACGACCCGTGCGTGATTGCCATCGTAGATGACGGCACCGTCTCGGTGCGACGCAGCAATCAGAACCAAGTTGGCAAGAAGCTAACGAGCGCGGAAGAACGCTGCCTCGTGAAAGTTGGCGAGGCGCGTGACCCGCAAAAAGTGCGCCACGACGGTTGGACGACCCAAGGCTGGCCGATTCCAAATGGGCCTTTCAACCGAATCATTTTGCGTAGCGTGGCGGACGACCTATAATGGCCAACAGGTTTCGTCCCGGTGGTTCACAGACGGTGTGCGATCACCGGGCGTTTTTCGTGTGCGTTATTTTCCCGGCTCGTGACGGTGGACTCTGTGAGCGTCCCGGATTCGTCCGGCGAACCACACCGTCCGGATAAACCCGTCCGTTGCCGTTCGACCATAGCTAGACCAGGTGGATGAGGAGCGATCGGCCATGAGCGATGATCGGATTCCAATGACCCGCGCAGGGTACGAGAAGAAGAAGGCCGAACTCGATCGCATGCAAGGGTACGAGATGATCGAGTTGACCAAACGCCTCGCGTCCGCCCGTGACCTGGGGGACTTGAGCGAGAACGCCGAGTACCACGCCGCGCGCGAAGACCAAGGCATGTTGCAAGCCAAGGTGAACATGCTGAAAGACTCGCTCTCGCGCGCCTACATCATCGACAAAGACACCCTGCCGACCGACTCCGTCGCCTTCGGCAGCCGCGTGAAGGTGCTCGACTTGGACGAGAACGAAGAAGAATCTTTCGAGCTGATCGGCCCCGGCCAAGAGAACCCGGAGACCAACCGCATCCTCACGTCCAGCCCCATCGCGCAAGGTCTGTTCGGCAAGAAGAAGGGCGAAGTCGCCGAGATCCAAGTCCCCCGAGGCGTGATCCGCTTCAAGGTGCTCGAAATTAGCGCTGCGGATTTGTAAGCAAGGGCGAAGCTTGGGTCTGTTGCCAATACAATGTCTTTCCTGACAGTGTTCGTATCCTGATAGCCCTGAATTGCCATGTTCTTAGACCCCATGCCGACCCCCGCCGGCCGTTCGGGCCGTGTTGCCGTTGGCCTCGGTCTGATCGGGTGGCTGTTTTTGCTGATCGCGGGCGGATTGTACGCGGGAAGCCTGTCGATCCCGGAAGATGAGTATGTTTCCACAAGCCTGCGGATCGCGTGCGGGTGGATGACGGGCGTCTCGGTGATTTTCTTCTTACTCGGCGTGCTGTTCTGCGCAGCCGGGGTCATCAAGCTGATGAACGGCGTGCCCGATCCGGGACTGCGGTCCATCATCATCGGCTTCGCCCTGAACGGCTTGCCGATGGTGATCGTGTTCGGAATTGCCGCCTATCAGAAGGTGGCGGAGAAGTTCGCCCACTGACGACCTGGGGTGTCACTGCGCTCACCAGTACCTGGGGTGTCGCTGCGCTCAACCCCAGGCTAATTGCTGCAATCCCTTCGGGATAAAAGCCAAGCCGGTCGTAACATCCTGAAAGGATGTCAGCGATTAGCCTGGGGTTGAGCGCAGCGACACCCCAGGAATAGGTTCCCGGCCAAATCAACGCATCCCGGTCGGGATGCCAGCATTAGCCTCGCGTGTCACTGCACTCAAGCTAGACACGCCCTAATTCACGTCCAGAACATACACGTCCGATCCGCCGCCTCGCGTGCTGACGAACGCAATCTGTTTGCCGTCGGGTGACCACGTCGGCGAGGTGTTTTGCGCGGGGTGTTTCGTGACGTTCCGGAGATTGGTGCCGTCCGCGTTCATCAGCCACAGGTCGTAGTTCCCGCTGCGATTGGACACGAACACAAGCTGTTTGCCGTCCGGCGACCACGTCGGCCACGCATCGAGAAATTCGCCGTCCGTGATGCGCTTGGTGTTAGTGCCGTCGGCGTCCATCGTGAAGAGTTTTTGCCGCCCGGTGCGACCGCTGCTGAAGGCGATTTTCTTCCCGTCCGGCGACCACGCGGGGTGCAAGTCGAACGCGATTTCGCTGGTCAACCGCTTTTGATTTTTCCCTTCGCTGTCCACCGTGTACAACTCCGGGTTGCCGTCCCGTGTCGAGACCCACAGCACCAGCTTGCCGTCCGGCGACCATCGTGGGGATTCCTCAAAGGCGTTGTGCGGAATCAGCACCTTGTCATCCGACCCGTCCACCGCGCAGGTGTGAATGCTGAGCTTGCCGTCGGTGCCTTCGAGCCGATCATCGACGAAGACGACCCGCTTGCCGTCCGGCGACCAGTGGCCGTCGAAGTGTGGCTGGTTGTGGTTGGGCAGCAACCGTTTCAGTTCCTTCCCGTCGGCGGCCATCACCCACAGCCCCATCTTCCCTTCCTGAATCCGCGTCATCAACAATTGCTTGCCGTCCGGCGACCATTGCAGATGTTGCTTGAACGAACCGTCCGTGGTGATCCGCACCGGCTCGGCGGCAGGGAGAGTCGGCATCAAAAGTAGCGTCACGCCAAAACCGAGCAGGGTGAGTCGCATGGTGACACCTCGTATGGGGCGATCGTCTTAAATGTTGGTGGAAAATTGTATCTGGTTCGGTAGGGTCGGGCAAAATTTCTGGCACTCCTTCTGCAACGGGTTTTCGGCCCTGAAAGGGTCGTGCAATCAGCCCAGGGCCATGCCCTGGGAACTGGCACCCAGGGCATGGCCCTGGGCTAACAGATCGTGCCTTTCAGGCCCGAAAACCATGCGAGTTCACCCGCCCGAAACATTTGCCAGACCCGTTCGGTGGCCCCGGTAGGGGTCATGGCGTGTAGCCACGGGTGGAGCGCTTCGCGTAACCCGTGGAACCAGCGACTTCTACACTCGACTGCCCTGGAGGGGCAGAGGAATTCCGTCGCCCCTTCAGGGCGAGTTTGGGTTGGGGTCGCGGTCCACGGGTTGCGCTTCGCTCCACCCGTGGCGACATTCCGGTTCCCCTTCAGGGCACAAAACCAAGACAGACATCAATCGGAACACCAAGCCACCAACACAAATGACGCCCACCCTCCGGGAAATCTGTTCTAAGCTCAACCAGATCATCGTAGCCGGAATGTATCGTGGGGTGGAGGGGTTTTCATCATGACTGACAACGACCAACAGGTTGACACCGACTTACCGTGGATGGCCACGAATAGCGTGAACCTGAAAACCTCGGTCATCTCAAGCGAGCCGGAGAGCCGGGAAATTCCCGATGAATTTCACACCCTTCCCCGGAACATCGGGACGCTGGAGTTGGGTCACTTCGACGTGTTGGAGACGATCGGGCGAGGCGGTTTCGGGGTTGTCGTGAAGGCGTTCGATCAGAAGTTGCAGCGGATCGTCGCCATCAAAATGATGTCGGCGGAACTGGCGACCACGTCCCCGGCGCGGCGTCGGTTCGTGCGGGAAGCTCGTGCCGGTGCGGCGGTCCGCCACGAAAATGTTGTCCGAATTTACGCCGTCGAAGAACTACCGACCCCGTACTTGGTCATGGAATACGTTCCGGGCGTGTCGTTGCAATATCACCTCGATATGACCGGGCCGCTGGAAGTGCGCGAGGTACTGCGGATCGGTGCGCAAATCGCACGGGGGTTGGCAGCGGCCCATGCGACCGGGCTGGTTCACCGGGACATTAAACCGGCCAACGTGCTGTTGGAAGGCGCCGAATGTCCACAAGTGAAACTGACCGACTTCGGCCTCGCCCGCGCCGCCGATGACGCCAGCCTGACCCAAAGCGGCATGGTCGTCGGCACCCCGATGTACATGGCGCCGGAACAGGCACGCGGGGAGGCATTTGACCACCGGGCAGACTTGTACAGCCTCGGGAGCGTTCTGTATGTGATGGTGACGGGTCGCCCGCCGTATCGGGCCGCCAGCCCCTTGGCTGTGATGAAACGGGTGTCCGAAGAAAGCCCACGGCCGATTCAGGAGATCATCCCCGAAACGCCCCAGTGGCTGTGCGACATCATCGGGAAGCTGCACGCGAGTCAACCCAAAGACCGATTCAACACCGCCACGGAAGTGGCGTGCGTACTGGAAAAATGCCTCGCCGGGTTACAAGCCGGCGGGCCGATCGTGCTGCCCGCATCGGCGATCCCGATCACGGCTCGGCTCAACCGGGAGAAGTGGCTGAAAGTCGCGGTTGCTGGGTTGATTGCCATCGCAGCGATCAGCACGGTTCTCGCGTTCCGGCCCATTTCAAGAGTCGATTCCACTCCGCAAACGGCGGTCAGTTCCCACGCCGCGAAGGCCGAACCGCGTGTGCAGGTGGACTTCACCAATTCGCTCGGGATCGAATTTGTTCGGGTTCCAGCAGGAACGGCAACGCTCGGTGGCAGCGGCGGGGTCGTCGGCACACGGAAGGTCGAAATTCCTTACGACTTCGACATCGGCAAGTACGAAGTGACCCGCGAGGAGTGGGAGAAGGTCATGGGTCCGGGAACGGCGCACAGCCTCTTCACCCGAACCGGGCCGATGAAAGAATTGGTGGCAAACGTGTCCGACGAAGACCTGCGGCGGTTCCCCGTCGATGGCGTGTCGTGGAACGACTGCCAGGAGTTCATCACACGCTTGAACACCGCCGTCAAAGAAAAAGGGTGGGAGTATCGGCTGCCGACCTCGGTCGAGTGGGAGTACGCTTGCCGGAACGGGGCGGGGCAATCGGCGGCGGATTTGGGGTGTGATTACTACGTCGGGGCGCCCAGTACGACAATCGGAACGAATCAAGCAAATTACAACACTACCGGGTTGAATCGTCCCTGTCGCGTCGGGTCATTCGCACCAAATCGGTTGGGCATCCACGATATGCACGGTAACGTGTTCGAGTGGCTTGACGACATCAGCGGGGACGGCCCGAACCTGCGTGTGCTGGCGGGCGGCTACTGGAACGACGACTTCGCTCACATGCCGGCCAAACGCCGCTCCGTGTCGAAACCCGAGTACCGGCTCAACGGCGGCGGCCTTCGGTTGGTGCGGGTGCCGGTCGATGTTGCCCGGACGCCGCGCCAACAGTTTGAAAGCGTCATGACGGACCTCAAGAGGCTGAACCCGGAATTCAACGGCCAAGCGAAACCGATGATCGTTAACGAACAGATTACGGAATTACGGTTTTTCGATGACGCAAGTCTCAAGGATATCAGCCCGCTTCACGAACTCCATCAGCTCCAATATCTCCGTGCCAACTTCAGCCTTTTTTCGGACCTGACTCCGCTCAAAGGGTTGCCACTCCGTGAGCTTTGGCTCAACAACAACACCAAGATCTCTGACCTCAGCCCGTTGAAAGGCATGCCCCTGGAAAGCTTGGGCATCTGGGGGTTCCAAGGTGACGATCTTTCGCCACTACAGGGGATGCCGTTGAGATCGCTGAACTGCGGATGCGCGGATAAGCCGCTCGACCTCTCGCCACTCCGCGGGTTGCCGTTGAACAGTCTTTGTGTGAACTGTCGAGGTGTGGAAGACCTCACGCCATTAGTCGGAATGCCCCTGGAGGAACTGCTAGTCGAACGGACCACCGTCAAAGACCTGTCCCCGCTCCGGGGGATGAAGCTCAAGAACTTAACCGTCCTCGGTTCCAAAGTCGATGACCTGAGCGGGATCGAAGGGATGCCGTTGGAACAACTGACGGTCAACCCACTCAGTGACAAAGCCCGAAAACTGGTCCAAGCGATCCCGACGCTGAAACAGATCAACCGCAAGCCCGCAGCGGACTATTGGAA
>JANLRE010000109.1:0-1101 GCA_031368205.1 Fimbriiglobus sp.
GTGGCGACGTGCGGCCCCGACGCGCCGACGAGCGCGACGGACTTCAACGCCGACCTGTTCAAACGCCAAGTCCTATTCATCGTGACGATCCTGCACCCCGACCTCGGCCCCGACGAGATCGCAGCACTCTACCGCGAGAACGTCGAACACACCCCGCCCGCCGTTCCGGTCCCGGAGTTCGTCCGCAACTTGCTGATGACGGACGGTGTCGCATGAGCACTCAAGCCGGCCACGCCACGCGCGGGTACCTGTTCCACGAGCACGACCCCATGACCGAAGAGTTTCAACGGGTCGGGTTGTTGCTGACGCGCCCGGCGGTCTATCCGGACGGTGTGTCTGGCAAAACGGCCATTCCCCAAGACGTGACGCTCGAATCGCACCAAGTTCTTTTCGACGGAGTTTTGCTCGCCCGAACCCCGCAAACCGACCACACCGGCGCGATTGAAGTCGTCCAAAGCGCGTCCAAATCGGTCTCGATCTACGACGCCTTCGTCGTGCCGATTGACCAACATTCGGCTGCGGCCAAGAAACGCATCGAAACCATCGTCGAGCCGATTGTGCTGGAGACCCTCAAGGAATTCACGGTCGGCAAGGACCGCGTCCCCACCAACGGGCACGGCGTCGTGGACATCGTTTCCCACAGCGCGAGCAAGCTCGGCGTCCCGCAAAGCCACTTCCACGAGGTCTTCTACAACCTCGGCTGGAACGACCAGAAACAGGAAGTTCAGTGCGTCCGCAACTTCCGCGAGGCCCTGTTCCACCACGCCCCCGTCATGGAGGCCCAGTTCCAGAAGCGGCTGGCCGACGGGTTCGTCGCCAAGGGGGTCGAGGTCGAGTTGCGCGACAACGTGTGTCACGTCAAGGCGGTCCCCAAGGAACTGTGCGACGCCCTGTCGCCGAACAAGCGGTTCATCGATCTGGGCAAGCAACTGGGCCGGGCGCCCGACACGCCCGGCGGGAACCAGTACCTGAATTACGTCGGGCGGGAACTCAAAGAACTGGGGTTGGCGATCCCCAAAAACGCCACCGTGAACGAGGCGGCGCAGGTCCGCGTCGAGGCGGTGCGCGTGACGTGCGAGAAACTCGGCATCGACCCCGTGG
>JANLRE010001135.1:0-4290 GCA_031368205.1 Fimbriiglobus sp.
CCGCTCGCCGGTGCGAACCTTCATCGCGTGAACGCAGCCGTCCGCACCGCCGGTAATCAAAATCCGCTGGCCGTTGATCGTCGCGACAATCGGGTTCGAGTAGTACGTTCCCTTGAACGAGACTGCCGGGTTCTTCAGGTCTTCGGTCGGCGATGACCACCACACCACGTCGCCGGTCTTGGCATCAAATGCGACGAAGCGATTGTTGCCACGCGCCTGGTCGCCCCAACTGCCGTTAACCATCCCGACGACCACTAGCCCGTCGTCGAACACCGGCGACACGATCCGCCCGCCGTACCCGGTCACGCGACCGTACTCTTCGGTGAGTTGGCGCTTCCAAACTTCTTTGCCGTCTTTGTCCAAGCAGAACAGAAACCCGCCGGTGGTATGCGTGAAGATGTTGCCGGTCGCGGGGTCCGCAGTCATCGTCGTCCACCCGAGGCGGCTGGAAACGATATCCGTGTGGAACACGTTGAAGCGTTTCTCCCACAGCACCTTGCCGCTCTCCGCGTCAAAGCACATCACCCGTTCGCCTTCGGTCGGCAACGACATGTCGTAGCCGCTGATGGTGAACAACCGCCCGTTCAGCACCAACGGGGCGGAGCGGCCGCCGAAGGGTTGCTTCCACAACAGGTGATCTTTGCCAACGGTCGTGACGCCGAATTCATCGGGTAATTTGACGCCTTTGGCGTACCCGTTTTGGTCCGGCCCGCGCCAGTGAACCCAGTCGCCCGCCCTCGATTCCGTCACGGCGAACCCAAACACGGCGACCAAGCCGCACAATAACCACCGACTCATTTCCGACTCCTTTGGGGTTGTAATCGCGTCTGTCGTGTTCGATTTTTTTAGACAGGATTAACAGGATTCGACAGGATTGAATTCAGATCCTCTAATCCTGTCGAATCCTGTTAATCCTGTCTAAATTGTTTTCTCTTTGATCGTCACGATTGTTTTATCACTCGGCGGGCTTTCATCTCGAATCGGGGCAGGGTATTTGGCGGGGCGGCAGTCACTTCAGCACGAAACAACAGTTCGTCTCGCAAGACACGGGCAACCGTTTCGACCAATCGTTGGCTATGGGCCAGGTCTGCCGGTTCGATTTCGATTCGCAAATCGGACAGCGGACCTCGTTCATCGACCACAACGCGAAATTCAATAATCTCCGGAAAGCGGCGGATGATCGCTTCGATCGCAGTCGGGTAAACGTTGTTGCCCCGAACATGGATCATATCATCCGCACGCCCCTGAATGCCACCCTGCAATCGGAGCCAGTTTGGCACTCCGGCGATTGGCTTCGGGGACGGATCGACGCGGACCAAATCCCCGGTGCGGTACCGGATCAACGGGCTATCCATTCGCCCAAGGTTCGTGACAACCAGTTCACCCAATTCACCGGGCACCACAGGCTGCGTACTGTTGGCTTCAATCACTTCCACAATGTATTCCGATTCCAGAACCAGAAGCGTGTTCGGCATTGCTTCGCACTCGATCGCCACGGGACCAACTTCAGTCAGCCCGTAATGATCGTAGACGCGGGCGCCCCAACTTTTCTCAATGCACTGCCGCGTCGTCGAAATACTGCCGCCTGGTTCACCCGCGACCACGATCGCACGCACGCCGGATGCAGCCAGGTCGATGCCGTCCTTCGCGGCAAGTTCCGCAAGGTGTAGGGCGTAAGTCGGGGTGGCAAAAACGACGGTGACCTGGTGGTCGAGTAAGAATCGCAGGCGTGCCGTGCTGGACATCCCGCCACCGGGCATCGCCAGGAACCCCGCTTTGGTCGCGGCTTCAAAAGCACTCCAGAATCCGAGGAATGGACCGAACGAGAACGGGAAAAAGAGGCGGTCTTGGGGCGTCAGCCCAAGCAGCGAGAAATTACGTTGCCAACAGTGCAGCACCCAGTCCCAACTTTGCGGCGTATCGAGCCAACAGAGCGGTCGCCCGGTACTGGTTCCCGAGGTTTGATGGAAGCGGGTGTAGCGATTCGGGGCAGCCGTCAGGTTTGTGCCGTAGGGCGGATGCGTGGTTTGGTCCGTAACGAGTTCCGCTTTCGTCGTGAACGGCAACTGTTGCAAATCGGTGGCGTTCAAAGAACGAAACTTGTGATTGTAAAACGGGTTGTTCGGCAGGACGTGCGCGAGCAACTGTTGAAGTCGTGCGGGGTGATCGTCACGGCCTTCCACAGCACGACTCCGAGTTCGAGGAACGACACGGCACCGACCAGTTATACCGATCGGTGCCGAGGATCTTACGAGCGGTTTTGGCGAATGTCGAAGCAGTACAGAATCTCGTAGTCGCGTAGATAAAGTTTGCCGTTGGCGATCACGGGGTGTGCCCACACTTTGCCCTGACGCGGGCGAACCGTGCTCAGTTTCGGGATCGTGAATCGCCCGGTTTCTTCCCACCCCGCTTCGGTGGCCTTGATGCACGCCAGCGTGCCTTTGTCTTCGCTGTAGCAGTAGAAATGATTGTCGGCGTAAGTAATGGAGCCTTTGCCGAGTTTGTCGAGTTTGTCGCTGGTCCAAATCGGGTCTTCGCCGCCGGCGAGCATGTCGAAACAGACCCACTTTTTACTCTCACTGTAGCCGTAAATTTTGCCGCCCAGTTCGATCACGCCACCATGATGGTTCTGCACGGCCTTACTGGTGTAAACCTTCGTGGCTTTCGTGCCGTCCCCATCGGGTGTGAGTTTGAAGAGTTCACAACCCGCGAGGTACGCGGCAGTGAAGAAAACGTTGTCCCCCTTCACAACCGGGGTCGGGATGACGGCTGTAAGACGTTTGATTTCCCCAACTTGCCACAGCAACTTGCCATCAGTTGCCCTCACTCCAACGCCTGATTTCATGGTTTGTTGCACGTATTGCCGCACACCACCCACCACGGCTGGTACGACGGAGGAGTACCCGGCACCGTCCGTCAGTTCGTTACATACCCAGTTCGTCGCCCCAGTCTTCTTGTTGAGTGCAATTATGCCGGACTTGGTGCCGGGCGTGCAAACGACATGATCCCCATCAATCAGCACCGATTCGCTGTAACCCCAGGTCGGGATTTTCCCGCCGAAATCGCTGACCAGATTCTTCTTCCAAACCACGGTGCCCTCGTTCTTGGTCAAACAGACGAGATCGCCCATGACACCAAGTACATAAACATGGTCCCCGTCCACGGTCGGTGTCGAACGGGTACCAGCCCCCCAGGTATCGAGGAAAGCCCCAGGGCCAGTTTCGAGGGCCGTTTTCCAAACTGGTTTGCCGTCTTTCACGTTGAGACAAACGCAGGCTTCTTTCGCTTCTTTCTTCGCACCGTCGGCACCGAGGATGAACAACTTGTCGCCGACAATCGCGGGACAGCCGTACCCCGTGCCGATCGCGGACAGTTCATTCACGGACCACAGTAACTTGGGTCCATCGGCGGGGAAGATCGTCAACAACCCTTTTTCAGCGGATTTATTGTCGCGGTTCGGACCTTGCCATTGCGGCCAGTCCGCCGCGAAGGCCGGGGTTCCGAACGATAACACCACGATGGAAAGTAGTAACAGACGGAAAGACATTGGCATCCTTTATCAGGTCGGGTGGAGGTCATTAGCTAAGTTAATCGAAGTATATGGTGAAGGAATAACGGAGCAAGCGTTGCCTACGGACTCATTTGCCCCTCACAACTGGCGAATCTGCCGCACTAACTCGGGTTGAAGAACGCGAGGCACCACTTCGCCAATGTCTAACTCCAATGCCTCGAACGACAACGCACGCAATCGTCCGGGCAGGACAGTCCCATCGGTGAGTTCCACGGTCACGGTTCGCCCGACCAGCCCGATTCGCTGGGACCATTCGTTTTCTAACGACTGCCAATCGCCCTGAATCAGAAGGGAATACTCGATGTCAAGATGACGAACAACGGCAGCCGTCACGGTGCGGAGATCGAATCGGGTACCCGTTTCAATGGCCAGCGATGTCGCATCTGGCAACAGTGCTTGGGCGAAGTCATCCGCCGATTGGTTCAAGTTCAAGCCGATCCCGACGACCACGGCGGTGGATTGCTCAATGAGGATACCGCACACTTTCCGCCCATCTATCAGCAAATCGTTCGGCCACTTGATACGCGGTTGTAGGCCGGTCAACTCGTGAATCGCACGAACCAAACTGACTGCCGCCCATGCGGTCAGAATCACGGGTCGTCGCAGTGCCGCAGGCGGTTGCAGAACGATCGACACAAGCAGTGAACTCCCCGGAACGCTTTGCCAAACCCGACCATACTGCCCCCGCCCAGCCGTCTGAAACTCGGCCAGAACCACGG
>JANLRE010001139.1:0-1773 GCA_031368205.1 Fimbriiglobus sp.
CCGGCAGCTAACGCAGCCGGTTCGCCTGAACCAATCGTCCCCAACGGGTTCGCCAAATTACCACACTTCCCATCCGCAAAATCCTGCACAGAAATCGTGGTTTCCTCTCGACATTCATTTCTCGCATCGCTATCAACTCGCCTTCTCGTTCAGACGGTTGCCCCCGATGAGCGGTCCTGAGTTGGGGAACTCGGGTCTGAAATAGTGTGCGGATCGTAACGATTCGCACACATAAATCTGGGGTAACTGTTGCGACGAGTTGCTCGCTGGAACAATCGGGGAATTTGCGGGTTTGAGTCATTTGAACCCGCGGTGCGAACCGATAGATGCGAAGCAGACTCCGGGAGGATCCCGCCCGGATGTCGTGGGGGAACTGGCAGGCTGCCAACCCACCGTTGTGGGCGCTACGACCGGACTACAAACGCTGCCGATGGTCATCAGGCCGGGGAACCTGGCGAACCGTCGGATGGCGATCGGTCATCTAGCGAGACACACGGTTGCACGGAGTCGGGGGAATTTGGGTCTTGCAAAATTTGCAACACCCGGATCGACGCCGCGGAGCGGTGGCTTGCCGATCATCAGGGAGGATCCGATGGTGACCCGTGTCGAAATTGACAAAGCCGATATCCAACAAGTTTGGAATGACTATCGGGCCTGCCCAACGATACTGTTGCGCAACCGCCTGCTGGAAAATTATCTGCAACTCGTCCGCTACAACGCCGAACGAATCTGGGCCAGGTTGCCAGACGGCGTTGATCTGGACGACCTGATTAGCGCCGGCATCTTCGGGCTGATGGACGCGATTGATGCGTTCGATCTCGAACGCGGTGTGAAGTTTGAAACGTATTGCGTTCCCCGGATTCGGGGCGCGATGCTGGACGAACTCCGCACGATGGACTGGGTTCCACGATTGGTGCGCTCCAAACAAAGCAAGATGGAAGCCGCCTCGAAGGCTCTGGAAACTGCACTCGGCCGCAAGCCGACGCCCGAGGAATTGGCTGCCAAGATTGGCATTCCGATCGAGCAAGTTGCGGCGTTCGTCGGGGAAGCGAGTGCTGTCAGCCTCGTGTCACTCAACAAAAAGTGGTACGAAACCGACAGCTACAAGGACGTGCGGGAGATCGACATTCTTGAAGACAAGAAAGCCGAAGACCCCACGAACCGCTTGCAAAACCGCGACCTGATGCGATTGGTTACACGTGGACTCAACCGCAACGAACGGCTCATCGTCATCCTCTACTACTACGAAGAGATGACGATGAAAGAGATCGGCGTCACGCTCAACCTGTCCGAATCGCGGGTCAGCCAAATGCACTCCAGCATCGTCGCCCGCCTCCAAGCCCAACTCGCCAAACGCCGCCCGGAGTTTAGCAACTGAGTCGGTCGCTCGGGACGTACAAAGATTTAACCAGGCACCGGCCTGGTTTTTTCGTTTCCGCAGGGCCTCCTATAATGACTACCTTGCCCTTGCAGGAGTTGCCGATGCCTCGTGTTTTAATTGTTGATGACACCCGGCCCAACGCGGAGTTGCTCGAAGCCCACCTCGACGGGACCGGGTACGAAACGCACATCGCCACGAACGGCGAAGACGCCCTGCTCGACGCCGTTTCGTGGAAGCCGGACGTGATTTTGCTCGACATCATGATGCCCAAGCTGAGCGGGTTTGAAGTGTGTTGGCCGACTTGCAGCGCAAGCCGCCTCGGCTCCTTCGGGACCACTATCTCGCCCGTTTTCGGCCGCCCCCGCTTGCGTTTCGGTGTCTCGGGATTGGCC
>JANLRE010001144.1:0-1883 GCA_031368205.1 Fimbriiglobus sp.
TGTCTGGATTGGGGCGTTCGTCGAATCCGTGATCGGGTTGCCTGCGGCATCCAGAAGTTCAACAACAATCCCGCCGATGCCGTTTTCAGTCGGGTCTTTGATGCCGTTGTTGTTGGCATCGTCCCAGACAGTGTCCCCAAGTTGCAAGGGTTGGAAGACACCAAAATCTTGTGTGCGATACCGACTAGTGATGCCAGCGGGATCGGCGGGAAGTCCGGCAGGAATCGTGGCCGGGTCAACCGCAACCGCACCACCCACCGTGGCCGAAAGAATCGGGCCAGTAATGAACCCGACCGCCTCCGTACCGTGGTCTTGGTCGTTCGGCTTGTCCGTGAGGGAAGGCTCAAACGGCCCGACATTGGACAGCGATCCGGTGCTCGACTTGTACCCGTTGAGAGCCGCATCGCGGACGAGTTTTACTTGATACGTCCCTGCCGCGAGATTCGTGAATAGGTACCCGCCGTTGCCGTTCGTGACGGTGGTGCCCACGGTCGTTGCGGAGGTTCCCGTCACTTCCATCAACACGACGGTCACGCCGGCCAAACCCGGTTCACCGGCATCACGGATACCGTTGTTATTCCGGTCCACCCACACGGTATCGCCGATGCTAACGGGTTGGAAGAACCCGAAGTCTTGGTTGCGGTAACTGTTCGGGTCTTTGGTCAAGCTGTCCGGGAAACCCAAGTCGCCGTTAAGCGTCGTGGTTTCCCCAAGCGGGGCGCCGCCAACTGTTGCGGCGACAATCGGACCCAGGACAAACCCGCCCGGTTGCGTGGACCCGCTGTCTTGGTTGTTGGGTTGTTGAACCGGAATCTGATTCGCGGGTTCGTAAATCCCCGTGGCCGAACCGTTCGTCCCCGTGCTTGACAGATAACCTTGTAGCCCAGGATTGGTTGCGATATCGAGCGGAATCCGCACCCGGTAGTTACCGGGGTTCAAGTTTTGGAACAGGTATCCGCCTGAAGTGTTAGTCGTCGTGGCGGCCAACACGGTGTTCGTCGCGCTGTCCAAGAGTTGGACGGTCACACCCGTCAGGCCGAGTTCGCCGTTTTGCCAGATGCCGTCATTGTTGTTGTCGTTCCAAACAAAGTCGCCCACTTCCAATTGGTACTGGAACCCGGCATCGAAGGTGTGATTCACCGTGCCATTCGGCCCGGTTGTCAACGGGATGACACCGGAACCAGCCACAGCCGTGGCGTCACTATCCCGTTGGTCTTCGGTGTTGCCGGTGATGTTGCTGGTCGTCAGGCTGAGCGCGGCCAGTGCAGTTTGACTAAGCGGAATCCGGACTTCGTAGGCCATGTTTGGCAACAAGTTCGCCACGCCGTACTCTTTGCCCGGTACGCGATTCGCCGCACCAGGATCGACCATTGACGTGAAGAAGTAATTGCCGTTGGCGTCCGTAGTGGTCGTCGCGATCGGGTTGCTATCTTTGAACAACACAACTTGGACGCCGCCCAAGCCGGGTTCATTCGGATCCTGCCGCCCGTCGCGGTTCGTGTCGGCCCAAATTCGATTGCCAATTTCAATCGGGGACGGCGTCACGGCAATCAGATCGCCGATCCCGTTGGTTTTAGCGAAAGTGTCCGACGCGATGCCGAAGTTGACCGTCGAGCGATACAGTTCATACCCCCGAACCGCGTTCCCGGCTTGGTTGTCCGTAGCAGTCGCGTAGTTGCGGTACCAACGCACACCACCGGCGTTGTACCGCTGCGAAAGTTGTGATGGGTCGAAGGATGTAACTGCGGCGTCGGCGTAACCCGGAAGTTGAAGCACCCCGCCGACTGAAACTTCCTGGTGGTCCTGGTTGACCGTGTTGATGCCGGGAACCAAGAAATCCCCCGCGTAAAACTCGCCACCGCCAGGCCCTTGCCCGTTCCCCA
>JANLRE010001156.1:0-2110 GCA_031368205.1 Fimbriiglobus sp.
GCCAATTGTGCGAACCCGATACTGTCTCGCGCGGTCGTGTAAGTATGAAAGAAGAGCCAGGTATGCACCGTAACCGCGATGAGCTCCAAAACCAGCAGACGGAGCCAATCGTTAGGCTCGGTGATCCGCGCGGCGGTCACCTCGTCTACACGGGCACCGGCATGGGTTAGGTTGGCCATTCTAGGGCGGCTCCGGACAAACTCTGACTTTTGAATAAATACGAAGTGTGGATGGTAGGCGATGCCTGCATCCGTCGTCAAGGCAGGGTCCGCTGGCTCGGTCCGGGAATTGCGGGAGATCTTTCTGTGTTGGTCATTACTACAACGATCGTGATTCCCGAAACGGAATGGACCTGGGAGTACGCTCGTTCCGGTGGACCCGGAGGTCAAAACGTCAACAAGGTCGCGTCGAAAGCAACACTTCGATGGGCGTTTGACGCAAGTCCTACTGTGCCAATCGAGGTCAAATTCCGACTACGAACCGCACACCCATCTCATTTGACACAAGAAGGGGAATTCCTCGTCACGTCCCAAAAATATCGGGATCAAGAGCGTAACCGGGACGATTGTTTACAAAAGCTTGCAGCAATGGTACGCCGTGCTGCCAACCCACCAACACCTCGCAAAGCGACTAAACCCAGCAAATCCGCCAAACGTCGTCGCCTCGCCGACAAGAAGCATCAAGCGAACCGCAAATCCGAACGTCGCGGCCCCGGTGATGATTAAGCGTCAATCCTGCATCGGCGGGATTTGCTACGGACAAGCAGGGTGTTGGTTACGTGATTGTCAGGCGTTCAGTATGACTGAGGCGATCACCAACGACTTCGACAAGTCCCGTAACCGCGTGGTACGGCACAGTCACTTGCATGGATTTCTTATCGGTAGCTACCGAGTTGGGTCCGACAACAACGACGTACTCGGCGTAGCTATCGCGTGCGCGGAAGATGATGCTGGTGGGCCAACCCCAACACGTGTCGCGTGTCGGGGACGACGGCCAGGCTGTTTGTTGCAAGAAGCCACGACCGCGACCATCGCCGATCGGCCCGATGTCGATTCGTGCCGTGTACGACGTGAGATCAATTTCGGTGGTGTCGTGCCGGATGAGCACGGCCGGGCGCTCGGCGGGCGAGCTGTCGGTGCGTGTGTTGGAGGTTATTCACGGTGGCGGTCGGGGTGTCGCAGAGCCGGTAGAATCCGCGCAGCTCATTCCAGTCGAAGATCGTGTTAAAGGACCGCTGGGGCGTGGCGGCGATCCGGGCTGCGGAGTCGATTAAGCGTTGGTTGCGTCGAGCATCGCCCAAATCGACGGTGCCGAAGTTTTTGAGGCCTAGTCCGCACAGGTCGTCGTGTCCAGGACGTTCTCCAAATTCACGGAAGTCCGGTTCCAATCCGTATCTCCAGCGTGATAGCCAAACCGAAGATGTTGGGAATAGATAGGTGTCCAGCCCGGTGCGCACGGCCGCGTCCAACACGGCGACATCATCGACCTCCAAATCGAAAACAGGCCAGTACCCCAATCCCCAAGATTCTCCAACCTCAATTCAGACACAGCCCTGCCATCACAGCAGTTCGGGTTGAAACTCGATTTCACATCTGGGTAACATACGGGACATGTGGGTAAGGATTGCCTACTTTCATCCCCAAGATAAGCACGGATGCGCCTGAACGTGGCTGATAAAGTAACCCAACAAATACTGGATGCGTTAACACGGGCTGCGGCGGAGCCTGCGGGCACGGCGCTATACGGCACGAAATCCGAACCGGGCCTTTTCCCCGCAACCGCCGCCGCCAAGCCGGCGGCCCGGAAAGCCCTTGATGACGGGCTACTCGAAGTGATTCGCACCGAGACGAAGGGGAAGCAAACCCGCGAACTTGCGGTGGCGACCGATCCAGGTTTACAGTTCTTGCTGGCCCAATCGAGTCCGAAGCAAGTGCTTGAAGATTTCGTGCGCGTCTTGGAAGACCGTGAAGGGCAGATCGCGGAATTGGTCCAGGCCACCACACGCATTAGCACAACATTGGCAGGATTAAAAACCACCGTGGCGATGGTGTTGCCGCAAGTGATCGCGCAACGGATCACACCGAACCGGCTGTTGAATAGTAACGAATTG